>CAMCYV010000011.1 GCA_945885645.1 Bifidobacterium breve
ATTCCGATCATGGCTACCAGGGCTGCTTGCGCATTTAAAGCGTTGTGATGCCCAAATACCTGGAGTTGTACCTGGCCCAATCGCACGCCTTGGTGCGCCGTATCAAACCTCCACCCCTGCGAAGAAGGCTGGACGTCCACCATATGAAAATCTGCGTCAGGGGACTCGCCGTAACTGCGAATGTCGACTCCTGCGGCTCGCGCCGCCACAATGAGTCGAGCGGCTCCCGGGTCATCAAGGCATACGACCAGAAATCCATCACGCTGCTTTACTCCCAAAGCGAAGTCAAGAAATGCTTGCTCAATAGCCTGAAAAGTCCCCCAATAATCCAGGTGGTCTGCCTCAATATTTGTCACTATTGCAATACTCGGAATCAGTTGAAGAAATGCTCCATCACTCTCGTCCGCTTCAGCGATAAAAAGGCTGCCGGTACCCAGATGCGCATTTGCGCCACTTTCATTGAGTTCGCTACCGATAGCAAAAGATGGATCAGCTCCCGCATGCTGGAGTGCAACGGTGAGCATTGATGTAGTCGTCGTCTTGCCATGAGTACCGGTTACTGCAACACCTGTGAATCCGCTCATGATTGCCGTTAAGGCCTCTGCACGGTTCATCACACGTTTCCCCAGACGGGACGCCTCAAGGCGTTCGGGGTTTTTTGCTGGGATGGCGGTGGAGAGAATAAGGGTGTCTATCTCCCCCACGTGAGCAAGATCATGACCGATCTTGGTGTCGATTCCCACTGCGCTGAGGGCCGCAAGCCTGCGGGAGTCCTTCGCATCACATCCGGTGACGTGCACACCACGTGAGGCCAAGATTCGTGCGATCCCGGACATCCCGGCGCCACCGATGCCTACAACGTGTACCCGACCCAAATCCTGCAAAGTCACCTTCGCTAACTCCTTTTCAACGTGAGCACCATGTTCATGAACACGATAACCCCCAGCGCGCCAATTCTTTAGCAGCATTTAGTGAGTCCCCGACATTGAATGCGGCGTGCATCCGCTCGAGTTCCGCCACATTGAGGACCAGGGGCAGTAATTCATTCACGATGACGTCCTGTGTGAACACGGAGTTCTCAAACATGAGTGCCGCCCCACGGTCAATTAAATTGTGAGCATTCCGCTTTTGCTCACCGTTTCCAATGGGAAGCGGGACAAAAATTGCGGGAATACCCACGGCCGAAATCTCGGCTACGGTCATGGCGCCTGCACGGGCAATAACCAAGTCCGCAGCGCTATAGGCCAAGTCCATCCGATGAATGAATGGAACCGGGATGTAGCACGCGCCGGAAGAGTCTGTGATTTCACTCCCCGGTTGAAAGTTTGCGCCACCAACCGAGTGAATGACGCTCACGCCAGCCCTCAGTAACTCCGGTACGGCAGCGAAACATGCGGAATTGATGGATTGTGCGCCTTGGGAACCACCAAAGACCAGTAGAACAGGGCCGGTCTGCGGGAGGTTGAAAAACTCGCGAGCCTCAATTCGGCTTCGATACCGGTCAAGCTCCACAATATCTCGACTCAGGGGCATACCGATTACCCGAGCTCCAGGGATGACGCCGTCAAACATGGATGCAACATTGGATGTGATGCGTGACCCCAATTTATTTGCCAAGCCAGCGGTTGAATTTGCTTCATGAACAATCACGCACAGACCCAAACTCCTTGCGGCTAAATACGCCGGAGCACTAGCGTATCCACCAAACCCGATAACAACATCTGTCTTGTTTTCCTTCATAAACTTACGAGCCAGATGGATGGACTTGAGAAATTTTGGGGGAAATGCGATTGCCGGCACGTCAAATTTCCGGGGAAAGGGAGCAGACGGCAATAATTCAAGTGCCAGTCCAGTCGGGGGAACCAATGTTGTATCCAACCCACGATCCGTCCCCATAATCGTGACTTCGGAATCGGGATCGAGTTCCAGAATGGCTCGGGCAGTATTTATGGCTGGATACACGTGACCGGCGCTTCCACCGGCGGCGAGGACGAATTTCATTGCACGTTTCCCTGATAACACTCGAGGTTAGCGTCGGCGCATAGCGGAAGCCGTTTGCCTTCGTCGAATAATGCGGCGCGCCCCAGGTTCATTCCGAGCACACGCCAGCAACATCCCTATGGCGAACAATGTGGGGACCAATGAAGACCCTCCATACGAAACGAGCGGGAGAGGAACTCCTGTTACGGGTAGTAGCCCAAGCACAGCACCGATGTTAATGACGGCTTGAACTACGATCCACGACCCGACGCCGGCAGCGGCTAAACGAACAAACGGTTCCTGTGAATTCTTGCTCAACCGAAAAATAGAGAAGGCCAGAATTCCGAAGAGCAGCAAGATAGCGGAAGTTCCCACTAAACCCAATTCTTCCCCAATCACAGGGAAAATAAAGTCAGTATGCGCCTCGGGAAGTGAACCCCATTTCTCACGACTGCCTCCCAGTCCTACTCCCCAAATTCCACCCGACCCCAAGGCGTATTGACCTTGAGTGACCTGCCAACCAAACCCGAGACGATCCGAATCCGGATTGAGCCAGTTAGTGATGCGTTCCATGCGATAAGGCGCCGCAAGAGTGAGAATCCACACGAAAAAGAGACCGAAACCACCAAAGAGTGCAAAAAGGCGAATCGGAATTCCTGCCGCAAAAAGAATTCCGCACAAGATCGCACCGAGCATCAACGTATTTCCAAAGTCACCTTCGAGCAAAACTAAGATCATCATGATTCCAGCTACCGGAAGGATAGGGACCAAAATATTCCTCCAAGTGGGAATATGACGATCCTTTCTCGTCAAGACTTCTGCGCCCCAGATAACAAGAGCGAGCTTGGCAAACTCACTGGGCTGTAATTTAAATGGTCCAATGATTTCAATCCAGTTCCGTTGGCCAGCAACTTCATCGCCAATAAACAGCACCAAAACAAGGAGGACGAACGCGCCCGCGAGAAATATCCAAGCGGTCTTACGCCAAAATTGAATAGACGAACGAGCGGCAAAAATTAAAGCAATGACGCCAGCGACAGCAAAGAGTGTTTGCCGCTGGGCAAGTGTGTAGGCCGACCCAAAAATGCGAACACTTTCCACCGACGAGGCAGACAGCACCATAACCAACCCAAGCCCCAACAGTAAAAGCGTTGACCCCATGATTAAGTAGTATGTGCTCAGTGGATGATCTGCCAACAGGGACAATCGGGATCCTTTGTAGGATTCGCTGATCTTGTTAATCCGCTCGGACACGGGTTGGATGCGCAGTGACATTAGCGGCCCAATTCATTCAATACCGCGCTGGCAAACATGTCGCCGCGTTCGGAATAGTTGGCAAACATGTCCCATGAAGCACAGCCGGGTGCCAGTAAGACCGTGTCACCACTGACGGCTCGTTCATGTGCGATCTGCACCGCCTGCGTCATGGCACTAGTCTCTCGAGTGACCAGTGTGATTACTGGGACATTTGGTGCGTGTCGAGTGAGAGCGTCGGCGATCGCTGGAGCATCAGTTCCCAGCAAAATTGCCAGTTTTATCCGGTCTGCATGAGCCAACACCAAGTCATCAAAATCCTGCCCTTTGGCCAATCCTCCAGCTATCCAAATAACCGAAGGGTAAGACGACAGGGATTTGTGGGCCGCATGAGCATTTGTCGCTTTTGAGTCATCAATATAGGTGACTCCCTGAGCGCTAGAAACCAATGCATTTCGATGTGGTGCGGGGTTGAAGTCACGTAGGCCATCACGCACCGCTTTCGGCGATACGCGATTCTCCTCCCCCGCATTCATGGCACCAAAAGCACGAGCAAGAGCCGCGGCAGCGAGTGCATTCTCGGTGTTGTGTTCACCTGAAGGATGGACATCACTCACGAGTGCCAATTCTTGGGCGTAATCTCGGCGATTGGAAATAAATGCGCGGTCAACGAGGGCGCCGTCAACCACGCCCAACTCGCTCAACCCGGGAATTCCGCGAGTAAAACCCACCGCGCGACAGCCCTCTACAACATCGGCTGCTTCGACCATGGACAAGGTTGCATCCTCATGGCCGTTGTACACGGCTGCAAATTGAGTCCGCTCATAAATGCGACCTTTTGCCTGTGCATATTGATTAAAATTTCCAAAATGATCAATGTGATCCGATGCAAGATTCAAACAAACCGACGCCCATGGGCTCATGGTGTGAACAAATGGCAGTTGAGGGGCACCCACCTCCACCGCAATCACATCTAGCTCGTCATGCATAACGACACCGACAAGGGAGTGACCAATGTTTCCAGCTGCCTCCGTGCGTAACCCAGTAGATCGCAAAATAGATTCCAGCATGAGTGTTGTCGTGGTCTTGCCATTTGTACCGGTGACACACAGCCATTCCGCGCCACCAATTTTCGGCCGAATCCGCCACGCCAATTCGAGTTCACCCCAGATGGGGATTCCTCTTAGATCCACCTGTTTATGAAAGTGATGTTGGGGAGGCAGTCCCGGGGATGTCACCACTAGGTCAAAACTCTCTTCGGGCAGTTCACTGGCATTCAAGAAAACCGACGCACCCAGGGAACCGAGAATATTGGCGCGTTCACTAACGGCCTCATTTGATGAGGAATCAACAATGCTTACCTGTGAACCCAGTTGCATGAGGGCGTCCGCCGCTGCAAAACCGGCGATGCCCAGGCCTAAAACACCAACGCGAAGTGATGACCAGTCTGCGTCACGGGAGGTCAGCTCATCAAGATTACGCATTAGGCCCTGACCCACTCAGCGTAAAAAATAGTCAGTCCCGCACCAATACACAGACCCTGGATAATCCAAAACCTCACAACTATTTGGATCTCAGGCCACCCCAGCATCTCGAAGTGGTGGTGAAGGGGTGCCATCCGAAAAATTCTTTTACCCGTTAATTTATAGGATCCAACTTGTCCGATCACAGATAAAGTCGTGATGAGGAAAAGACCTGCAAGGAGCGGCAACAGAAGTTCTGTGCGAGTGAGCACCGCTAGTCCGGCGATTCCACCACCCAAAGCGAGTGAACCCGTGTCCCCCATAAAGATTCGGGCAGGGGCAGTGTTGAACCACAAGAAACCAAAGCTTGCACCAGCCGTAGCAGCCGCAACCATTGCTAAATCAAGTGGATTTTGAGTGTTGTAACAAAATTCAGTGACTTCAAATGCGCAATTCTGTCCATATTGCCAAATGGCGAGTAGTACATAAGCCAAGAAACTCATGATCGCTGCACCAACAGCTAGTCCGTCAAGGCCATCTGTGAGATTGACTCCATTGGTTGTTGCTGTCACGAGGAACCACACCCACAGTAGAAACAGTCCTAATGGCAGGACGAAGTTCGTATCACGCACAAAAGAAATAGCCATTGATGCGGCTGTGTTCCCCGCTGCATCGGGAAATTGAACGGATAAATACGCAAAAGAGAACGCAACAACCGCCTGGCCAATCAGCTTCGTCCGAGCCCTAAGTCCAGTACTTCTTTGCTTGAAAATCTTTAAATAGTCATCGGCAAAACCCACCAAGCCCAAACCAACCATGAGGTAGAGAACAAGCAACGCCGAGATTGAAACCGGTCGCCAGGTGACTAAATGCGTGAGGAAGTACCCACCAAGCACAGCAACGATTATCGCGATTCCACCCATTGATGGCGTGCCGCGCTTCCCTTCGTGCGCGGGATAAAGCCGGCCTTCTTCAGACGCTCGAATCGCTTGGGAATAGCCGTGCTTGCGAAGCAGGTTGATGAGTAGAGGTGTTCCAAGAATAGAAATTAAAGTCGCTATCGCACCCGCAATAACGACTAGCCTCATGGGGTTCCCTGCTCTCGATCAGTTCCCAACTCAAAGTCCTGTGCAACACTACTTAATGAAAGCTCCAGAACCTCGCTGGCCACACGGTCAAGGCCTATTGATCGCGACGCTTTTACCAATACGATGTCGCCCGGCTGTAACTCATTAGCCAATAACGTCATTACACCATCGATGTCGGGAACCCAGACCGACTCTTCACCCCAAGATCCTTCATTCGCAGCCGCCAAGTGCATTACTTTCGTCCCCGCGCCCACGCAAACCAAACGGGATATATCGAGACGGACAACTAATCTGCCGATCGCGTCGTGCGCATCAACGGAGTATTCGCCCAACTCCCGCATCTCCCCAAGAATCGCCCATGTACGGCGGCGCGGACCGCGAGAGCCCAATTGAGCCAGGGTCTTGAGCGCTGCGCGCATGGATTCCGGATTAGCGTTGTAGGCGTCGTTGATAACGGTCAACCCATTTGTAGCCTCGGTTACTTCCATGCGCCACTTACTGACCACATTCACATTACTGAGAAATTCGCAAGCAGTCTCAATCGGCACTCCCACGGCAACACTTGCGCTAAGGGCCGCTAACGCGTTTGCGACATAGTGTTCACCAACTAATTTAACGTGTGCCATTTGTGAAACATCTCTATATGTGACGAGTAAACGAGTTGTTCCATCAGGTTCAATGTTTATCTCGCTGGCATAGATGTCACTGCCTTGGGTCTCTCCAAATGTTAGCTGTGAGCATTTCAGTCCTTCGCTCATCCGAGCAACATATGGATCATCTTGATTCAGGACAGCTAGTCCGGTAACGGGCAAGGAACGAACCAGCTCTGACTTCGCAATGGCGATATTCTCGATGCTGCCCAACATTTCAATATGTGCAGATCCGACGTTGAGCACAACTCCAACATCAGGTTCAGCGATCTCGCACAGAGTGGCGATGTGGTCAATCCCACGCATGCCCATTTCAAGTACCAGAAATTCCGTCTGTGCATCGGCACTCAGAATAGTGAGTGGTAAACCTACCTCCGTGTTGAATGACCCAGGAGGGGAAACGCATCGGCCGAACTGGCCCAATATGCCAGCAATTAAATCCTTCGTTGTAGTTTTCCCACTGGAACCAGTAATTCCGATGACCTGAGCCGTAAGCACATTAACGCGCACCCAATGAGCAATCTGACCTAGGGCAATCAAAGGGTCCAGAACGTGAAGCAACGGAAAGCCTTCTGGGAGTGGCACACTTGAGCCTGTTGCAACAAGGCCCAAAGCTGCTCCAGCCGCTTTAACATCCGCCAAAAAAATATGTCCATCAACTTTTTCACCGACAAGCGCTACAAAAATCCCATTCTCGATCGGGATGCGGGAATCGACGTAAAATCCGGGAACACTGAGGACAAGTTCATGATCGCAGTTAGTGAGAGTTCCACCAGTGATTTCCATAAGTTGTTGCCCAGTGAAATCAATCATGATGTCCCTTATTCCCTAAAAGTTCGCGAAGCACCTCAACGTCACTAAATGCAATCGTTTGGCCCATGATCTCCTGACCTCGCTCGTGACCTTTACCCAGAATGGCCACGACGTCGTGACCATCGGCTAATTCCAGGGCTCGAGCAATCGCCTCACGCCTATCGCCTATTTCGATCAACTGTGATCTTGAAGATCCTTCAACGCCCAGAATGATCTGTTTGCGAATCTGGGCTGGATCCTCCGAACGCGGATTGTCGTCTGTGACGATCAATATATCGGACAGGCTCGCTCCCACACGCCCCATGGATGAACGCTTACTCGCGTCTCGATCCCCACCAGCGCCCAAGACCGTAATGATTCGCCCACTGAATTCGTTATTCAGGCCGGTCAAAAACTCTTCAACAGACTCAGGTGAATGTGCATAGTCAACAAAAAATGAAACATCGCCACGTGTTCCGACCAACTCACCCCTACCCGGAACGGTAGCCCTGCATATTGCCTCGACTACATCACGGCCGCGGACACCCACGTGATCCAAAATCGAAATTGCTAGCACGGCATTTAGGACGTTTATTTGTCCTGGCATGGCCATCGAGTCAAAACTGAGTTCATCACGTGGCCCGTTGACTTTCCAGGAGGAATTAAGAGGAGTGTCATTGCCACGGCTGATTTTCCAATTAGGCGTTGCCAACGTCCCCACTGATTCATAAGGAATTGTGGCTTGTGCGCAGAGTTCAACGCCCCACGGGCTATCCGTGCAAATGAGCGCAAATCGCCCAAATTTAGGTGTAAACAGTTGCGCTTTAGCTGCAAAGTATTCAGACATTGAACCGTGGTAATCAAGATGATCATGTGAAAGGTTCGTGAAGGCAACGCAATCGAATTTCAACCCATTAACTCGCTGCTCAGACAAGGCAATGCTGGAAACTTCCATTGCGATAATTTTCACTCCAGCAGCCTTCATTCGTGCAAGTGTGCGATAAAGGTCAGGAGCCTCAGGGGTTGTTCGCGCGCTCACCAATTCTTCATCATCAATCAGCGTTGCGAGAGTGCCGATGAGTCCGGCACTCATACCAACAGCGCGCGCCGCCTGATAAATCATGCTGGTCGTGGTGCTTTTCCCATTGGTTCCCGTGACTCCGATCACGATTATGTCGGAGGTCGGATCCCCATAAACCAATTTGCAGACCTCGCCAAGACAAACCCGTGGATCGCGCACCTCAATTACGGGAATCCTAAGTGAGTTATCAAATTCTTTCATAAGTTGAATACCCACAGGATCGGTCAAAATTGCCGATGCTCCACGTTGAATTGCCTGCTCGATAAAGCGAGCTCCGTGAACAGTTCGCCCTGGAAGCGCAGCAAATAAATCACCCTCTTGGGTTGCCGCGGAATCTAATGAAACACCGGTGACCACAACACTGGAATCCCCTGAGAATTGACCACCAATAAGTGAAGCAATCTCGACAACCGAAGTCGAATTCACATTAGCCCCCAAAAGTCAAGGCAAGTTTAGGTGCGTGTGAATCGGTAGGCGGGATCTCTAATGCGCCAAGTGCGTATTGGGCGACTTTTTTGAAGACTGGCCCACCTAACTCACCACCGTAACGGCCATTTCGAGGTTGCGAGATAAACACCGCGACAACAAGTTGCGGGTCATCCGCCGGCACCATGCCAGCAAAAGATGCAACAACTTGATCGCTGTATTCACCCGTCCGTTCGTCAATGACTTGGGCGGTGCCCGTCTTGCCTCCAACGCGGTAGCCAGGAATTTTGGCATTTGTCGCTGTTCCACCCTCACCAACGACACTCTCCAGCATTGCCCTGACCTGAATCGCCGCCTCACGTGAAACTACACGTGTTGTGACTGGCACCTCGGGCTCTTCAACACTGCCGTCTGCGTGAACAATTCTTTTAACTAGGGATGGCTCAACACGCAAACCGTCATTTGCAATGGTTGAGAAGACGCTCGCTACCTGTACAGCATTGACGCTAAGACCCTGACCGAAGGCAATTGTGGGCAATGACGTTTGCGACCAGTCTTCGTATTCAGGAACAAAACCATTGGTTTCCCCCGGAAATCCCAGCCCGGTTGGCTGGCCTACCCCAAATTTCTTTAAATATTTGGACAGCTTTTTTCCACCGATACGTTCGGCAGCCAGAATCGTTCCGATGTTACTGGACTTTGCCATCACGCCACTGAGGGTCAAGTTGATGTTTCCATGCGGGGTCGCATCACGGAATTTCTTGTCGCCTCGAGACAGGAAACTAGGGACTTTAATTGGTGTGTAAGGAGTTGCCGCGCCTTCATTTATTACCGCGGCCAGAGTCATAACTTTGCTTGTCGAGCCCGGCTCAAATGCCGAAGTTAATGGTCTGTTGTTGAGGTTTTTCTGGGTACTTTGAGTCGGGAAATTAGGGTCGAAAGTGGGAGCCGTTGCCAGGGCTAAAATATGTCCACTTTGTGGATCCATGACCACAACGGTCCCGTCAATTGCACCGGAATTCTGAACCGCCAATGCGATTTCCTTTTGGGCGAAATATTGAATATCGCGATCAATGGTGAGCTCAATGTCGACGCCAGGTTGGGCGTCTACCCGGACGGATGATCCGGTGGGGATTGCCCGACCCCCTGGTCCCCGTTCGTATGTTGTTTCTCCCGGCGTACCGCTGAGTTGGTCATTGAAGGCGTATTCGTACCCACCAAGACCAGTTCCTTGCGCGCCCACAAATCCAATGACGTTCGCAGCGAGTTCCCCAGCAGGGTAGATTCGTCGCGACGTATTCTCACTGAATATTCCCGGCAAACGCAATGCCGAAATCTGTTCCCAGGTTTGTGGAGTGACTTCTTTCGCCAGATACATGAAGCGGCGGTCTCCCGTTAATCGATGTGCCAAGATATCTGCATCTGCACCGAGAATCGGGGAAAGGGCCTGTGCCACGACAATTGGATCCGTGACCATTGTTTGATCAGCTGTCACATTTTTAGCATCAACAGTTATGGCTAAGGGTTCGCCCGATGAATCCAAAATTGAGCCGCGTTCAGCCGGTAATTCAACGGTTTTCAGTCTTTGGTCCAGCGCCGCAGATGCAAGTTTGTCGCCTTGAACAGCCTGTAGGTCAACGAGTCGGCCCGCAAAAATCATCAGGATAAGGGTTGACGCCACCATAAGAGCGGTTCCCCGCTTGCGGGTATTACCTAAGTCGATTCGGGCTGCGCCGTAATCACTAAAGCTACGTCCATTCCTATTTGGGCTCATGGATACTCAGCCAATAACTTCACGTACGACCTACTCGACCGCATTTGAATCAAGTGAGAGATCGTCGGATATCACCTGGGAGTTAATAAGTGTTGGTTCTGACCATTCACCCGTTGCCCTCTTGGAATCGGCTGCGGCTGGATCGTAGGTTTGTCCTAAGGCAGGTGGTAAACCTGAACTCGAAGGCGCTTCGACACCTTCACCTACCGTCGCATCTGCGAGTGTTGCCCGAGGCACTCCAGGTGCAGGTTTGGGCTTGCCCAAAATCTTTCCACTGGGGATTTGAATAAACGCAGGGGTAGAACTTGGAACCATTCCCAACTCGCGTGCCTTTTCTTCCAAGACCGTGGGCGCCGCAAGGGCCGCAACGCTCTCGATCAGAGTCGCTTCCGTCCGACTAAGTTCAGTCTGGGTGGATCTCAATTCACTCAAAGTGAATGCCCCTTGGGCCAACGTGGTGTTAATCAAGAGCATCCCGAAAAGGCCGACACCTAAAATACTGGCAAGCACAATTATGAACACGCCTCGACTTGCCTTACGGACTCGCATCGGCGCAACCAAACGCAGGTTCTCACTAGTGCGTTTGCGCACTCCACGCGTTGCGTACTCAGTAGCAGATTCAGTTGAACGATCAAGGGGATGATCGAGATGCGGTGCAGCGCTCATGCGGCGACCCCCTCTCGGTTTTCGGAGAGGTCCTGAATACGAATGCGTTCGGCGGCACGAAGTCGAACTGAAGCAGAGCGCGGATTCTGTGCAATCTCCTGTTCGGTTGCCTTTTCTGAACTGCGTGTCAAAAGCTTTAACTCAGGCTTGGCCGCATCGGGTATCACGGGTAAGTCATGTGGAACATTCGCCACGCTGCGCTGAGTGAACACTCGCTTGACAATTTTGTCTTCAAGTGACTGGTAGGACATTGCCACGATGCGACCACCCACCGTGAGTGAATCAATGGCGCGCGGGATCGCGCTCTCCAGAACGGTAAGTTCGGAGTTCACTTCAATTCGTAGAGCTTGGAAAGTTCGCTTCGCGGGGTTGCCACCAGTGCGGCGTGCAGCTGCCGGTATCGCGTCTCTGATTAACTCAACGAGGCGAGCTGAGTATTCAAAAGGCTCAAGCGTGCGTTCACGGACCACACGTTCCACGATTCGAGTTGCAAATTTTTCATCACCGAAACTGCGCAAAATTCGTACTAGTTGACCAGGCTCGTAAGTATTTAACACCTCGGCTGCCGTGATTCCGCGGGATTGATCCATCCGCATATCGAGAAAAGTGTTCATCGAGTAGGAGAATCCGCGCTCAGGTTCATCGAGTTGCATGCTGGAAACTCCGAGGTCAAATAAAATTCCCTGCGCACCCGAAAGATTGTTATCGGCAAGCACTTCTGGAATCTGGTCGTAAACCGCGTGAACAAGAACTACGCGTGACCCAAATGGTGCGAGTCTTTGAGTTGATAACTCAACGGCACTGAGATCTCGATCTAGACCAATAACGGTGAGTTGTGGAAAAGTGTTAAGTGCCATCTCGCTGTGTCCACCATGTCCCAGAGTTGCGTCAATGAGGACCGCATTGGGTTGATCCAAAGCTGGAGCCAACAACGCCAAAACCCGGTCCGCGAGGACCGGTGTATGACGGGGCGTTGTTGACATGTGGGTTATCCCCAGGTCCCTACGAGGATTGACAAGAAATAGACCAGGCTGCCAGTGGCAATTCCGGCTGCAACGACAGATGCTCCGGTGCGAACTGCACCAGGAATCAGGTCTGCTTGATTGTGGAGATATTCGTTGATTGTGCTCATTTCTCTTTCCTTCCCTCGTGGAACACGATTCGCGGTCGGGTTCATTGCTTTTTTCTGAAGTGATGTGCTTGGCTCAATCAGGTCTCCGCCCGCTATCACCAACTCTCGCCAAAACCATGTTGCCTGTAGCGGGCCCTGACATCGGGGAAGTGATGTCAGGATCAAAGAGCGGGTGGAGACCTCATTGGCCAAACCGCATTTAGAAGATTCCCGGAATTACCTCCTCGCTCAAGGCGGAAAATCCAGCCTCTTGGCCCGAGAGGTATTCCTCCCACGCAGGGGCATTCCAAATTTCAAGAGTGCTGCCATTACCCACGACAACTACATCGCGATCGAGGTCCGCGTATGAGCGAAGTTCTGCGGGCACCATCACTCGACCTTGACGATCTGGGATTTCGTCGACCGCCCCCGAAAACAGGACTCGTAGATAGGCGCGGACACTGGAATCCGAACGCGAAGCCACACTTAGTCGCTCCGCATAGGCGGCGAACTCTGCGCTCGGCCACACCACGATCGATCTTTCTTGGCCGCGGGTGAAAACCAGTCCGGCTGCCAGACCCTCCCGATATTTGGCCGGAAGCACCAAGCGGCCCTTTTCATCAAGCCGCGGAGATTGGGTACCGAGAAACATGCGCCCCACCTCTCACTTTGACCTCATGAATCCCCCGGGTAACTCCCAGTGACGCCACAATACTCCATTTTCCTCCATAGTCAACCCTTGGCCCCCATTTTTCATAAAAATCCTCCATTTCAACTCATTTATTGCAGCAGGTCATGCCAGGCGGCCTAAATGAGAGAAAGGAGGCACTTTCCCCCTTAGGGTGAGGACGTGCCACAACCGAAGAGCCTTCTGATCGGGGTCGCGCTTCTGGCTCTCGTCAGCGGTTGCGCGCTTTCCCCATCAAATGACGGGGCTGCCCCCAGCTCGCCCCCCGCTGATTCACCGACGGCAACAGCACAACCCAGCCCCTCACCCAGCCCGACTCTTCCTCAACTTCTACATCCGCTGACCGGGTTGCCATATGTCGAGCCGTCGGGCCTAGCCGCATCCACCGGCATGCCTCCAGTCCTTGCCGTCAAAATTGACAACACGCGTAATGCCCAGCCACAAGTAGGAGTAGAAGCGGCCGATCTGGTTTACGTCGAAGAGGTCGAGTACGGCATGACTCGGCTAGCCGCAATTTTTAGCTCAACTATTCCCGCCCGAATTGGGCCCGTGAGATCTGCTCGAATCACCGACATCGAGCTCTTATCTCAATACGGTTCACCGGCATTTGCTTTTTCAGGTGCCCAGAGCAAACTCTGGCCTGCCCTTACCGATGCGCCTTTCATTGACGTATCAGCGAATAAGGATCCGCAGGATTACTCAAGAGACTCGGGTCGATGGGCTCCCTACAATTATTTCTTTGACGCAGAAACCGCGTTAGCGCGATTGGAAGGGGTTTCCCCAGCCAAAGAAATGGGTTTCACGTTTGCACAGGAAATTCCCAGCGGCGGAAGCCCTGCCTTCAGCGCAGAACTCACCTGGCCTTCTTCATCCCTCAAATTTCGCTACAACCCAAGCCGCACCCAGTATGCGATTCAGCTCAACGGTGAGCGAGCTAGTTTTGAGGAAGTCGAGACGGGAAAGGGCAAGGTTTGGGCTGACACCGCCGTTATCCAGTTCGTGGAGCAAACCCAGTCCGGCTATTTCGACAAAGGCGGTGGCAATACTCCCGAAGTCCAAACGGTAGGCACCGGAGAAGCGATGATCTTGCGCAACGGCCAAGTATTCAGTGCGTTGTGGTCACGGCCAGATCCTCAATCCGGAACAACCTTCACCGACACGTTTGGTAACCCGGTCCCCTTTCACCCCGGACACACGTGGATCGCTTTGTATAACAAGGATCGCGATGTCGTGATCAAGAGCACCAAGGCAACTCCCACACCGTTAATAACCAATACGAGACAAAATCAAACGCTCAACAAGACCCGATTGCCACTTGCTTCAAAATAAAAAATTGCTAATTGGCCAAATTCGCGGGCGATCTGCAGGCCAATTTCGGGTTTCAACTCCCATGCGATGAAACCCGGCTCGCGGTGAGTTTGATCGGGTGAAAAACCGTCTGCTTCCCAGATATCAGAGCAGTATGTTTCAAGTCGTTTCAATAACAGTTCATTCGCATGATTGTTTTCTTCAATACTGGGGCGATCCAGTCCCGGGTTCCATGCAGTGATTACAACTCCACTGAGTGCACGCTCACGGACGGCCTGGGAGCCCCCCTGCCACACTTGCGATCCCCTTGGGCGGATTTCCACTTGGGCGGATTCATAAATCTCGAGTAAGTCATTACCGACAGGTTCAGTCCCCAGGGCAACGGCACACTGCAACGATCGATCCCCCACCCCAATCTCACCGATCCATACCCGCCATTGGTTTCCGCTTTCTAAATCTCGCACCAAAAGAGATTTCGCATCCGCCGCGGAAGAAATCACACTCCAACGAAGAATTGAACCCGCTAAACCAACGCCCGCAGATTTTCCCGCAGCCTCCTTTGCACATAAGAGTGCAATTGGATTCACGACTTGAGAGACTTCCCGCTCAACTGGCGTGAATGTCTTCAGCAGGCGACTGACATCGCGGTCGGTGAACTCGATATCAACCCCGATCCTGGAATGGGATGCAGCTCCCATCGCACATTGACCCGCCCGTGAGATAGAGATGTAGGTTTCAACCGTTCCACCTGCCCAAATCGGCGCACCCAGCTCTGAGTACATGACTTCACCTGTCGGGTCACCCGACCTTTCCCGGGCCGCTTTGCGAGCACAGGCTCGACCAAGTTCCCGCATTTCCACCATCAGGTTGGCCTCAACGCCAGCGGCATTCAGCTGGCCCAAGACCAACTCGACACCCGGAGGTGCAACCACCACGTGTTGGAAATCGGGCACAGAAGCCATGGTCAGAGTTTGTCCTATCTGAATTCAAAGACCGGTACACCCCTCCCTCCTACCGGCGTGACATAGTTGGCTACCAATTTCTAGCACCGCCAAGATTTCTAAACGGGACAAGGAGGGAAGTAATGTCAAGTGTCTTAGATGACGAACAAGAGTTCACAGACACTGCCTATTCACTTCTCTCCTCTCAACGGGAACACTTAACAACCCGCATGAATAACCTCGCCCATGCCGCCTCAACGGGAACGGGGCAAGATGATCTTGAGCGTGAGGCACACGCAGACAACTTGCGCTCGCAATTGCGTGCAGTTGAGGCTGCCAAAGACCGTCTCTACTTCGGGAGAATTAATAGCGACACCCAGGAGACCCATCGAATCGGTCGGATTGGCCTGCGCACTGAATCTGGGGACATGGCCTTAATTGACTGGCGCGCTCCCAATGCCGCACCGTTCTACCAGGCGACAACCGCGCATCGAATGAATACTGTCTTGCGTCGCCGGATTTCTATCAAGGCTCTCGATGGGAAACAGGTTGTCACCCATGTAGACGATGAAGTCCTCACCGAGCCCGGTGAGGGCAGTTACCAAGCAGCGAAGGATTCGGTCACCGCTCCACGTGATGGCCGAATGGCGGACATACTTGCCACTATTGCCACGGATCAGGACGTCATAATCCGCAGCCCCCTCAACCAAATTACCGTAGTTCAAGGTGGACCAGGGACGGGCAAAACTGTTGTCGCCCTGCACCGTGCCGCTTGGTTGCTCTACACCTACCGCGAGCGGCTGGCAAGGGATGCGATTCTGATTGTGGGACCTAGTACCGCATTTTTGAGGTACATCGATCAAGTGCTCCCAAGTCTTGGTGAAACTGACATCGTCTTGCTAACTCCTGGACAACTTTTTCCCGGAATTAATGCCACGCTAGATGAATCATTTGAAGTTTCGGCGGTTAAGGGCCAGGCAAAAATGGCTCAGGTATTGACCAACGCGGTCTCCCATTGGTCAAATATTCCCGACTCGCAAATCAACATAACGACTGATGGTGGCACCAAGCTCCACATGACGCGAAGTCAAATTCGCGATTGTGTGAAATCGCTGCCCAAACGGGGTACCTACCACGAGAATCGAGAGGTTTTTCTCAAACGCGCCCTCGAATACCTGGCACGAAATTTGGCCAACGACCAAGGGCACGAGCAACTTGACTACGAGACAAGGAGCGAACTGCTCGCTGACTTTATCGACGATCGAAATGTACGCCGAGTTTTAAACCTCATGTGGATGCCAACTACCCCACAAAAGGTGCTTACGAAGTTATTTGCTGATCGTGATTTCCTTCGTCGGGTATCCCATGACGTTCTTTCACCTCGGGAACAAGATTTGCTTTTCCGAGAAGCTGGAAGTACATGGACTGTCAACGATGTTGCACTTCTAGATGAATGCGCTGAACTTCTTGGTGATTGGGTGCGCTCAGTTCCCCCGCCCCGTGAAACACGTTCTGACTACATGGAACTCGACGCGGGTGAAATGCGTTACGGGAATCGCGATGCTCGATCCGCACGGACATCAACCGTCGCAGAGCGCGCATATCTTGATCGCGAGTGGATTTATGGGCATATTGTTGTTGATGAAGCGCAGGAGTTGAGTGAAATGGCTTGGCGAGCCATACAACGTCGAGCCGTGAGAAAATCAATGACGATTGTGGGTGACCTGCAACAATCGTCACATCCTGCGGGTGCTCGTGACTGGAATGATGCTTTGGATTGGGCTGGGGAAAAGTTGGCGTTGTTTAGTCTCAATGTCACCTACCGCATTACAGAAGAGACCGTCCAAACCTCAATCGAGCAGTTAATCAAAGCGGGGGGAACCGCACCCGAATTGGTTTCAATTCGTAATGGATTGCCCACCATCAATGTGAGCCTCGGGGAAAGCGAAATTCTAGCCTTCCTCATAAAGACCATGGAAGGTCACGCGGGACGCGCCTGCGTAATTTTGCCGGACACGCTCCTATCTCATTGGCAAGAAAAATACGGTGACAAGTCAGCCGAAATCGGTTTCGGGCCGGCAGCGATTGACTTTCGCATTGCAGTATTGAGTGCAAGGGAAACCAAAGGATTAGAATTCGACTTCGTATTTGTCGTCAACCCAGAGCAAATTGGTCTACAGGGTGTACGTGGCTCTGATATTTTTGTCGCATGTACTCGAGCAACGCATCAGCTCTATCTACTTGAAGTCGAATCAGACTGATTTCCGAACTCAATCGTCCTGAGTCCGCTGCCAGTAAGGACTTGCATTCAGTTAACTCATTGTGATTGGGTTATTCTCCGCTATTTTGGTTCTCTTCCATTGCGAATGTCATGTCGACCTTAGGCAACAGAGGTGCCCAATCAAAGACCACTTCAGTTCCCAAAACTAGATCTTGCAACGACTTGTTCTTAGAACTGAAAATTGACCACAGCAGGCCCAGCGCAAACACGACTGAAAATGCTGACCGAAGTCCCGCCAACCAAAGTCCAAGGTTTTCACCGTGTCTTGTTTGTACGCGTAATCCCATCAAGATATTTCCTAATGATCTACCACCGATGGACCAGCTCCATGTCCAATAAAGCCACATGAGCAGATAACCGATGATCAATAATGGAACTCCCGATAACGCTGGCAAGGTGTAAAAGACACTCAAGATGTAACGAAGCGCTTCCCAGCCTCCCCATGCGCCTAAAACAAGTATCGCGACAAGTGCGATATCTATGAATGCAGCAATCAAACGACTGGTGAACCCCGCGCTCAATCCTTGGATCGCGCGTGCTCGTTCCGGCAAGGAACTGAAATGAACTTGCGAGCCCGGGACGAACGTTTTGTTGAACTGGCTAAATGTCGGCATGTTGCACCGACACTTCTCGTGATTTAGTTTGCCTTTCTTTGCGGAAAAGGATCCGATCAACTATGTGACTGACAAAGTTATCGGTTTGAATCGCTTGGAAACGCAGGGTTCCCAACAACCCATCAGCGACACCGCCTGTGCTCTCACGCACCAGACTCGGCAAATCAATTTCCTCGATTACGTAATCGGCAATTTCCGTCATGGGAATGCGATCAAGGATCGGTGTGATGTCTGCTTGAGCGACAATTTCATTCACGTCAACGTGTTCTTTAACAATCTCGTTGATGTCGATTCGGGAGACAATCGCATTAACTGCAACCGGTACTACCGTGTCCAGAACTGATTTCGTTATTGCCTTCGTGGACTCCGCAACCAAATAAATTGAGGTTTCTGTGGCGAAACGTGCCAGTCCTAATGCTCCTGACCCAACTGAAGCCGCGGTGGAAACCACAGTGCCGAGGGCACTCGCTTCAGTCGGAGCATCGAGTGAGGTCTCAACCCAAGACTCTCGCTCATCCAGTTCGTCACTCACAGGTACATCATGTCCTACCAACTATGCTGCGGGAATGGGCATCCTTAAATCATGGGCAATTGGCATTCTCGCAATTGTTACCGGGCTGGCTCTTTTCCTCACCGTAATGACTATCTCAAACAATATGGAGTCATCAGTGACGCAAGGTGATCTGGAGCCGTTCTACACCCCGCCTACTCCCCTTTCAGGAAAGCCGGGTGACCTGCTTCGAGTTGAACCCCTCGGTATCGACGTTGACGGCGCCGAATCACTACGAATCCTCTACTTAACCGAACTCGACAATGGCGACCTAGCTGCTGCCAGCGGGACGGCATTCATCCCGACAGCATCCAGTCCGCAGGTGCCTCGACCAGTAATTGCCTGGACCCACGGAACCGTGGGACAAGGAGATGCATGCGCGCCCTCGCGCTCGGTCGATCCCACATCCCAATTAACCCAATTTCTACCAAGCATGATTCAACTTGGTTGGGCCCTCGTTGCCACGGATTACACCGGCCTGGGTACCCCAGGAGTACAGGCGTACCTGCTCAAAGACCAAGAAGTTCGCGACACAGTGAACAGTGTTCGCGCTCTCCAGCAGATCCCCAATTCAGGCCTTGGTTCCCGCTATGCGGTGTTCGGTCACTCACAGGGCGGGCATACCGCTTTATGGACTGGACATCTAAGTAAGGAGTTCGCGCCTGAACTTGATCTACTTGGCGTAGCCGCAGCCGCTCCTGCAGCAGAGTTAACGCAAATAATGAGTAAGCAGTGGGACACACTGATTGGTTGGGTGATCGGTGCTGTGGTAATGCGTTCTTGGCCGCTACGTTATCCGGATCTTCCCGTAAATGAGATTTTGACCACTCCCGCCCAGAAGAATTACGACCGATTAGCCCAGGAATGCATCAAGGATGCCGCCATCGAAGCTGAAGTTCGGATGAACGCATTCAACGAGAACTTCTTTTCTTCGAACCCCCTTGATAATGCGGCTTGGAGTTCAGCTTTAGCCGATCAAACCCCGCCACCGCTCCCCGCCGAGATGCCACTCCTGCTCATTCAAGGTACTGCGGATGAAGTTGTTCTTCCCCAACCAAACGCATATCTGCAAAAGACATGGTGTGAAGCGGGCACGAATATCAGCGCACTGTGGCTTGGCGGTGTTGGGCACACGCTCGCTCCAGCGATTGGTGGCCCAACGGCGGTCGACTGGTTACAGGAAATTTTCGCAGGGACTGTGCCGAAGTCAACGTGTGGTGATCCGATTCCCGTATTACCGCCGCTATAACAGTTATTCGGAAGTAAGTGGACCAGTTTTTGCGTGGGGAAAATAGTCCTGTCCAATGCCTGAAGTGCGCTTAGGCACCATCACTGATCTGTACCAAGACACAATTTCTTCACCGTCTTGGTTCAAGCCTCGAGTTTTCATGCGAATGATTCCCATCTCAGGTCGGGAGCCGCTCTCTCGCTTTTCAAGGCACACGCTTTCCGCGTAAATGGTGTCTCCGATGTACACGGGAAACGTGAGTTTGATATCGGTCCAACCCAAGTTGGCCACCGCATTTTGACTCATATCAATGACCGACAAGCCGAGAACGAGTGCCACCGTCAAACCAGAGTTAACGATTATGCGCCCTTGCGTTATCGGGTTACTTTGCGCGAGGTGCGCATTGAAGTGGTTCTGATTCGTATTACACGTCAGAAGCGTGAACCAGGTCGAATCAGCCTCAGAGATGGTGCGCCCGAATGGGTGTTGGTAGGTAGTGCCAACTTCAAAGTCTTCAAAAAAACGGCCCAGCTGGGCCGGAACTATTTCACTCACTGGTATTTAAAGCCTCTTGTTCTTATTGTTCGCCGTCGGTGCGCTTACGCCACCGATCCTCCATGCGATTCATGAAGTTTACGTTCTTGGGAGCTTTCTGGGTTTTGGCTCGAAAGGCCTTAACATCAGGGTCTGCGTCAACTGCGTCTGCTGAAACGGCAGCTCCACCAGTAAATGCCGAGTAGGTGATTACAGCTCCGATCAACATGACGGTGAATCCCGCCACGCCAACTGCGGGGCTGGTTGCAACACCAAGAACTAAAAGCCCTAGCCCGGCAAGAACTGCGAGGACGCCTAGTGCCGCACGCTTACGCGTTGCCCCGCTTCCCGCTGTACGAAGATTCGATGCGAATTTGGGGTCGTCCGCGTACAAAGCCTGTTCCATTTGTTCGAGCAGTTTCTGCTCATGTTCTGACAGTGCCACGCTGGTCCCCTTTCGTGTCGGCGCAATCTACTCACTCGTTTAACCTTTACCCGCCTAAGGATATGACGAATCCCCTGGTAAGCAACCCCTCACCCCTTTTTCCCGACAAATATGGCTAATTTCGAAGTATTGATGACCATAAATCCCCATTTATTGGCTAGGAGGGGTCTCGGGCGAGCCAACCACCGATCGGGCCGGAAGCACAGCCCCCGGACCAAACTTGTCACGCAAAGTGTCTATCGCAAGTTCGGCATCACGACGACCATGCTCGGGCTCACCAAAAAGTAGTTGATCGGGTGCTTCATCGGCTGCAAGCAAGCCGTCAACCTTCACCCCAACGAGCCGGATTCGCACTCGCTGCAATCCAAGTGCTTCATAGAGCTTCCAAACAGTTGCATAAATTTCATGGGACAGATCGGTATAGGCACCTGTTTTGGAACGGGTAATCGTGGTGAAGTCAGCAAACCTCAACTTCACCGTCACCGTCTTGCCTTTATAACCGGCTTTGCGCAGCCGAGCAGCAACCTTGTCCGAGAGCGCGGTGAGTTCGGCACGAATTACTGCGGGGTCATCAAC
>CAMCYV010000012.1 GCA_945885645.1 Bifidobacterium breve
CCGATCATGCCGATTGAAATTGCAAAACCCACTTTGGTGATCGTGGACAAATCCCAATTGGCTATTACATAGAAACTGGCTGCGAATCCGGTGTACTGCAATGGCAGGTAGGCGTAGGTCAAGATCCGGTAGTAGCGATCCGCTTCAAGCTGCGCGATTAAATCAGTGGGGGGATTGCGAACATCACGTCCAGAAATTAAATCAATGATCGGGACGATCCCGAGAATAAAGCTGGGGCCAATCCAAAACCAGGCCGACCAATTCGTGAGCGAATACATTCCGATCGCAATGAAAAGCAATGCGGGCATCGTGATAGCGACCAGCCACAGATAGCGCTTGGAATCACGCCAACTTTGTGTTGAGCTCGCGGAAACTGTGCCACTTGCCATGGGCAAAGCATATAGCGATCACATGCCTATTGAAATTGGTTCACCCAGCAGATACGCCTCAATTGTCCGTTATTCAACCTGTAGGCAAGGGATTAATCAGAAGATTCCGGACTCGTTGATTTATCAACGATTGCTTTCGCGCCTCCTGGTTTGAGTGTCCCCACCAAATTGACGTGGCCATCGAGTAGTTGACCTTGGCTCGCGTACAGCTCAAGTTTGGCTCGAGTGTCCGCAATGTCGAGATTTCGCATAGTGAGTTGCCCAATGCGATCGGTTGGTCCGAAGGCGGCATTTTCGGTGCGCTCCATCGAGAGCTTGTCCGGGTGGTAACTAAATGCTGGGCCTTCGGTTCGAATAATCGAGTAGTCGTCCCCGCGGCGAAGTCGCAGGGTGACACTTCCGGTGACAGCGGAAGCGACCCAGCGCATTAGGGATTCCCTCAACATTAATGACTGGGGATCAAGCCACCGGCCTTCATAGAGAAGTCGACCAAGTCGTCGTCCTTCCGCGTGATAACTGGCGATTGTGTCTTCGTTATGGATGGCACTGAGTAGTCGTTCATAGGCAATGAAAAGCAAGGCCATTCCGGGGGCTTCGTAGATCCCGCGAGATTTCGCTTCAATGATTCGGTTCTCAATTTGGTCGGCCATGCCTAATCCGTGCCGACCACCGACCGCATTTGCGTGAAGTACTAAGTCAACCGGGGAATTAAAAGTCGTTCCATTGATACTTATTGGGCGACCTTGAACAAATTCAATGGTGACGTCTTCGGCGTCAATATGCACGGCGGAATCCCAGAACTTAACTCCCATAATTGGATCAACAATTTCCATTGACGCGTCGAGTTGCTCGAGATCTTTTGCCTCATGGGTTGCACCCCAAATATTGGCATCCGTTGAATAGGCCTTCTCGGTGCTATCGCGATAGGGCAGTTTGCGTTCCTTGAGCCACTCACTCATTTCGTGGCGGCCACCAAGTTCGGTGACGAATTGTGCATCAAGCCACGGCTTGTACACCCTCAATTCGGGATTGGCCAGCAACCCGTAGCGGTAGAAGCGCTCGATGTCATTGCCCTTGTAGGTTGAACCGTCGCCCCAAATGTTCACGCCGTCATCGAGCATTGCCCGAACCAGAAGCGTTCCTGTTACCGCGCGGCCAAGGGGAGTGGTGTTGAAATAGGTTCGACCGCCGGCACGAATATGAAATGCCCCGCAGGCGATTGCAGCGAGACCTTCTTCAACGAGGGCTGACTTGCAGTCGACGAGTCGCGCCTGCTCCGCGCCGTATAGTCCGGCGCGGTCGGGGACTGAGTCAATGTCGGGTTCATCAGCTTGGCCCAGGTCAGCGGTATAGGTGTAGGGAATCGCACCGTGTTCACGCATCCACGCCACAGCGACCGAGGTATCGAGGCCGCCGGAGAAGGCTATTCCAACCCGTTCGCCAACGGGCAAAGATGCGAGGACTTTGGACATGGGGCAACCTTAACCAATGAAAACTCCGGGATCGTTATGCCGTGAGGGGAATAAGGTGTTTCGCCACGAACTATGAAATCTTGAGAACCAGTTTTCCAAGGTTTTCGCCGGCAAAGAGGCGATTTAGGGTTACTGGGAATTGCTCAATGCCACCTTCGACAATTGTTTCAGGGGCGGTGATTTTGCCTTGGGAAATCCAGGTACCCATACGACGCTGGGCAACGCTGAATTGTGATGCGTAATCAAAGACGAGAAAACCGGTCATGGTGCCTCGTTTCACCAGCAAGTTCATGTAGTTACTAGGGCCTGGGGTTATTTCGGTTGCGTTGTACTGGGAGATCGCGCCACAAATAACGACTCGAGCGCCGAAGGATAGGTAGGCAAGATTCGCGTTGAGCATGTCACCACCAACATTGTCAAAATAGATGTCAACACCTTTGGCGCCCACTGATTTGAGTGCTTCACCCAGAAGCTTGCGAATGTTGGTCTCCTGCTTGTAGTCAATGCAGTAGTCAAACCCGAGCGTGTTCGTTACGTAGTCACACTTATCGATGCCACCGGCGATACCGATCACCGTGCATCCGTTGAGTTTTGCGATTTGTCCCACGACACTTCCCACGGCTCCTGCTGCAGCCGAAACAACAACAACGTCACCAGCGCGTGGCTTGCCAAGTTCAAACAAACCAAAATAAGCGGTCATGCCGGTCATGCCTAATGCGCCAAGGAAATAGGAGAGCGGGGCCAGCTCTGAACTCACAATATTCACGCCGGAGCCATCGGAAATCGCCATTTCGGTCGCACCGAATGTTCCTACTACTTGGGCACCAACCGGGAACTTGGGATTCAATGATTCTGTGATGGTCCCGACGGATCCTGCCCGCATGATTGCGCCGATTTCTACCGGGGGAAGGTAGGAGGGGCGATCATCGAGCCAGCCCCGCATCGCAGGGTCAAGTGAAATGTATTCCACACGGACGCAGAATTGACCCGGTGCAAGGTCGGGTAGTTCCTCTGAATCGATTGCCCAAGTGTCCGAGTTGGGAATTCCGGTTGGGCGTTGGGCAAGGCGGATGGCGCGAAATGAAGTCATGACGGTAAGTAAACCGCATGGGGTGTCATTTGACGAACGAATTACTGCTTGCGCGTGGTGTTAGCTGAGGTAATAACCTTGATCATGCCCACATTGCCCGGAGAAGTACCACCGAAGTTGTTTCCCATTTTGGGAGCGGGACGCATTGTTATCGGCGCGGGCCTAGTTTTTGCCCCTGATGGATTGGCTCGCGGTTTGGGGATTGACTCCAGCGCCGCTCAACAATCTCGTTGGCTGAGCAGGCTCACGGGCGCACGTGAGATCGCAATTGGTGTTGGAGCTATTCGAGCGTGGCGCCGCAATGAAGATCCGTCCGGTTGGATTTTGGCGCAGGCCATAAGCGATGGAACTGACGTTGTGGCATTTGTTGTTGCGGCGGCATCGGGGAAAGTCTCGTATCGGCGGGGTATCGGAATGGCGCTTTTCGCGGCATCAGGAGCCGTGAGTGAAGCCTTGACGTTTATTGCTTTGGAGAAAAAGCGTAATCAAAGGAATCCAGCATGGAGGGATTCATGAGCTTTCGGGTAGTTACCGTCAATGTGAACGGCATCCGGGCGACTGCGCGTCGGGGCGGGCTGGAGTGGCTGGCCGAGAGTGGCGCTGATGTGATCTGTTTGCAGGAAGTGCGCGCAACGACCGACCAGTTGCTGGAGGTACTTGAATCCTCCGCGCTTTCGCAATGGATAGTTAATCACGCTGCCGCTCCAGAACTTGGGCGTGCGGGGGTTGCCGTACTCTCCCGCAAGGAACCAAGTGCTGTTCGTATAGATGTCAAGGTGGCCGACCTCGATGGACAAGGCCGCTGGCTTGAATGCGATTTTGAATCTGCCGTGGGTCCCGTTACGGTTGTTTCCACCTACATTCATTCGGGCGAAGTTGATACTCCCAAGCAGATTGCCAAATATGCATTTCTTGGCGGAGTTGATAAGCGGCTTTCAGCCTTAGCTCGCTCTGCCAAGCGCACCGGGCGTGAAGCGCTGGTGTGTGGGGATTTCAATATTGGGCATCGAGAAGTTGATATTAAGAATTGGAAAGGCAATCGAGGCAAGTCTGGGTTTTTGCTGGAGGAGCGCGCCCACTTAGACGCTTGGTTTGACGGGCCTTGGACCGATTTAGGGCGTCATCTGGGTGGAGAGGGGCCTGGTCCTTACACCTGGTGGTCGTGGCGCGGTCGGGGATTCGACACTGATGGTGGTTGGCGGATCGACTATCAAATTGCAACCCCAGTACTCGCGGCTCGCGCTCAGTCGGCGATTGTCGGAAAAGCAGCAACCTATGACGAGCGATGGAGTGATCACGCGCCGCTGACTGTTGAGTTTCAGTAATTGATTATGGGAAGGTCGACTGGACACAGGTATGCCCGCAAATCTTGGCCATCTGTACGGCCTCGTGCTCGGGAGTAGACTCTTCACATGTCCGGCATAATCACGTACTCGCCAAAAGTGTTTATCCCTTTGACGTCCCTTTGTCGAGATCGTTGTGGATACTGCACATTTGCCAAAAGCCCGCATCGGGTTGAAAGCCCTTACCTCACCATCGAGTCGATCCTTGAAGTTGCTCGAGCGGGTGCTGCGGCCGGCTGCCATGAAGCATTGTTCACGTTAGGGGAGTACCCCGAATTTCGATACGACGAGGCACGGATTTGGCTTGATGAGCACGGATACGCCAGCACAATTGAATACCTAGCAGCCGCAGCAGCTGCGGTACTGGCCGAAACGGGACTCCTGCCTCATGCAAATGCGGGCGCCCTCGACCACGCGGATTTAACGCTTCTGCGTAGCGTCTCCCCGAGCCAAGGCATGATGATCGAGTCGCTCAACCCCGATTTAGCCGCGCACCGTGGAGCACCTGACAAAACACCTGAGCGTCGACTGGCCACATTAGATGCTGCGGGTGAACTTGCGATTCCCTTTACGACCGGAATTCTGATCGGGATAGGCGAATCCCAAGCCGACCGCGTCACGGCGTTAGAGGCCATTGCAACCTCACATGAAAAATATGGACACGTTCAAGAAGTAATCGTGCAAAATTTTGTACCAAAACTTAATACTGAAATGCGCAATTGGCCACCATGTTCACACGATGAACTCTTGGAAACAATTCGCATTGCTCGTGAGATTCTCCCAGCGAGCATTCATTTACAGGCCCCACCCAATTTAAGTGAGGATCTTGATTCCTTGTTGGATTCAGGGATCGATGACCTTGGTGGAATATCTCCGGTTACAGCAGATTTCGTGAATCCTGAAAAACCGTGGCCATCCCTTGAACTTCTTCGGGAGCGAGTAGAGGCAAGTGGTCGCACTCTTGTTGCTCGGCTCACTGTCTACCCAGAGTTTGTGCGTGATGCTGACAAATGGATTTCCCCCGAACTACATTTTTCCGTGCTGGATCGAAGTGACGCCGACGGATTCGCCCGTGATGACGTTGGTGCAACTTTCCCTGAAAAGTATCAAGATGCCGTGAACGTGGGAACGGGCGCTGAAGTTATCCAAATTGGGCGTCGGTCAACCGCGTGGTACTCCGGAGCTGACGCTGCGCCGGCAATTCTCATTTCCGGCAGGGCGGCTGGTCCGGCTTCCGCACACATCGCCGAGATCCTTGATGAAGCGCGTGCGGGAAACCGAATCGATGAGGCAAGCATTGCTACTTTGTTCCGCGCTCGGGGCCAAGATGTTGCCGTGATTGCTTCAACTGCCGATGAGCTACGCGAATCGGTCAATGGTGATGTTGTTACATTTGTCCGAAATCGAAACATTAATTACACGAACGTGTGTACATTTAAATGCACATTTTGTGGTTTTTCAAAAGGTCCACTCTCACTCAACCTGCGGGGTGCCCCTTATCTGCTCAGTGATTCTGAAATTGCTGATCGTGTCATTGAGGCTCATGAATTGGGCGCCACCGAGGTGTGTTTGCAAGGTGGGATACATCCAAGCTTTGACGGCGACTACTACATAAACGTGGCGAGAGTCGTCAAAGAGGCCGTACCTTCAATGCACATTCATGGGTTCACAGCACTTGAAGTTTTTGAAGGTGCACAGCGACTCAATGAGCCAGTTGACTCTTATCTTTCCCGGCTCAAAGAAGCAGGACTTCGTTCACTGCCCGGAACCGCGGCTGAGATTTTGTCCGATGATATTCGCTCAGTTATTTGTCCCGATAAAATTTCCACCCAGCAATGGCTCGATGTGCACGAGGTCGCCCATTCATTAGGACTGCGCTCGAATGTCACCATCATGTTTGGAAGTATTGAAAGACCAGAACATTGGGCCAAACATATTGTGCGCACTCGCGACTTGCAGTTACGTACGGGTGGGTTTACTGAGTTCGTGCCGCTGCCTTTCGTGCACATGGCCGCACCCATCTATCTGAAACGGGGTGCGCGTCGCGGTCCCACGTGGCGCGAGACGGTCTTGATGCATTCAGTTGGTCGGATCGCCTACCACGGGACTATCTCCAATATCCAGGCTTCGTGGGTGAAATTGGGCGCCCGGGGAGCACGACAACTTTTGCAGGCTGGGGTGAATGACCTCGGCGGAACATTGATGGATGAAAACATCTCTCGGGCGGCAGGAGCAAGTCATGGGCAAGGAATCACAGATTCGCAATTCCGTGAAGTAGTCGAGCCTCTTGGTCGCACACTTGTTGAAAGAACAACACTCTACGGACGAATCGAGTCAACTTCTAACGTACCGGTGGCTTAATGCCGGAACATTTCTTGGGGACCCCGGCCACGGCACCGGGTCCACTCGGACCCGACATGCTCAAGGATTTTGCCTTAATCCGGCGAAATCCGCTCGAGTTCCTTTTCAAAACATGGCGCTCCTACGGAGATGTTGTTCAGTTCCCCATTCCCAAACCACCGACGTATCTGGTGAATTCACCGACAGGTGTTCGGCAGGTTTTGGTAAATAACGCTAAAAACTATGACAAGTCCACCATTCAGTACGGAGCACTTTCGCTGGTAACCGGCAGCGGTCTGCTCACAGCAAATACCGATCTATGGCGCGAACGAAGGCCAATAATTCAACCAGCATTTCACCAGAAGGTCCTCGATAATCTGATCCCGGTGACAAATCGGGCTGCCCAGCGGATGCTGCATGACATTGAGCGTGAGGTGTCCGGCAGCGTTACTGACATTGACCAATTTATGTTGAATGCATCCCTTGAAGTTGTTGGTGAATTTCTCTTTGGTTCAGATCTGAGCGACGATGCCAACGCGATCACTGCTGCAACACTTGAGGCACTCGAGATTGTGATTAAACGGGCGCGAGTTCCATTGTCTCCACCTCAGGCGATTCCCACACCGGGGAACCGGGTTCTCAAGCGAAGTTTGCGAACCTTAGATGCTGCAGTTTCCTCCATTGTGAGATCACGGAAAGGAATGGATTCGACAGTTGACCCGAATGAAGTTTCACATCTTGTCGACCTGCTACTCGCGGCCCGGTCAGGTGGCCAGATTGATCGTGATGGTATCCGCGATGAAATAGTCACCTTCATTATTGCCGGACACGAGACGGTCGCCAGCGCGCTTTCTTGGTCAATTGCTTTGCTGGCGGCACACCCGGACAAGCAAGCCCAGGTGGCACAGGAAGCTCGAACGGCATCAGCTCTGGAACTGCATGTCAAGATGGCGCAAATGCCCTACACCCAAGCGGTATTCAATGAAACTTTGCGTTTGTACCCGCCCGCGTGGTTGATCACTCGAAGAGCTCGTGGAGCAGACCGGATTGATGAACATGACATCCCGGCCGGAGCGCTCGTCATCATGAGTCCCGCGCTTCTGCACCGACACCCAGATATCTGGGGCAACCCAGACACCTTCGCCCCAGAACGTTTCCTAGATCCTTATCCACGCGAAAGTTTTATTCCCTTCGGCGCGGGTTTGCGTCAATGCATCGGAAAAGATTTCGCTTACGTTGAAGGGGTAATGATGTTGGCAAGCCTGTGCGAACGGCTTGAGTTTTCGTACCCGGATGGTCAGGGACTGCCTGCGAGTGATCCGCTGGTGACGATTCGTCCCGTTGGTGGAGTGAAAGTGCGCACTACCCGCCGTGCGTGATGTAGCCCAGCAATGCGGCCCGCTCACCTTCGAGTTCATTCAGCCGGGCTTTCACTAAATCGCCGATACTCACTATTCCGATCAATTCACCGCTGTCGGAAGTGATCGGAATGTGACGTATCCGCTGTGACGTCATTACGTTCATTAGATCGTCGATCTTGGCATCAAAGGGTGCGACAAAAACTTCCGTGGTCATGATTTTGGACACTGGTTCGCTCAAAATTGATTCAGAGTCGGCAAGCGCCCGCACGATGTCGCGTTCAGAAACGATCCCAGTGATTGCTTTCCCATCAGTGGATACAACCAGGGCACCTACTTTGTGAAGGGACAGAAGTCCGAGCAGATCTTTCACGCTGCGGTCGGGTTCGACCGTAACAACATTGGTTCCCTTGCCTGCAAGGACTGATGAAATTTTCATTTTACCTCCTCGGGTGTCTCACCTAGTGTGGCAAATCATGTGCTCTATGTCTTGTTATTCAAAAAGTCTATGCACGCGCGGTGAAGTGAGCCGTTTGTGGACAAGAAGGAAGGAAGACCCTCATCGTCATTTATTGGCAGGTCGTCACCACTAAATTGGGACACTCTTCCTCCAGCTTCGGTGACAATTGGTACCAGCGCCGCGTAGTCATAGAGGGCGAGCTCGGGTTCTGCACCGAGGTCAACAGCGCCTTCTGCGATAAGTGTGTGAGACCAGAAGTCTCCATATGCTCGTTGGCGCCACGTGGCGGCGCGAATATCCTCGAACTGTTCGCAATCCCACCCTTCTTGATCAGAAAATGAAAATGAAGCATTGGCGAGATTGTGCACGGAACTCACCCGCATCCGTCGAGGAGTGTCGCTTGTGAAATCTCGAACCCATGCGCCGTGACCTATTGACGCCCACCAACGGCGTCCCAATGCTGGCGCGCTGACCAAACCGAGTGTGATCTGGCCCCCTTCGCGCAGGGCAATCAAGGTTGCCCATACGGGTACGCCGCGGACAAAGCTTTTTGTTCCATCGATTGGGTCAATGATCCAAGTTCGCGCGCCCGATGATTTTTGAGCGAACTCTTCACCTATGACGCTATCGTTTGGGAAGGCTTCGGTGATGAGAATCCGAAGCTGTGTTTCGACAGCGAGATCTGCGTCGCTGACAGGAGTGAGATCAGGTTTTTGGGTAACAACGAGATCAAGTGCATTGAATCTCTTTAGTGAAATGGCGTCAGCCTCGTCAGCGAGGTGATGCGCGAACTCGAGGTCGTCAAGGAATTGGATCATTGCACTCCTGTAGCAATATTGCCGGCAAGCAAGTTTTGCATTGAGTTTACTCGTTCAAGAATTATGTGATCGGTGATGCGCATGAATGCACAGTCCTGTTCGTTGTGGCTGCAAGCGCGAGGGCAACTTTGGGTGTACTGCATGAGATCAGGGTAGGCGTTGATAATTGTTTCGCGGGAGACGTGGGCTAAGCCAAAGGACCTAATTCCCGGGGTGTCGATCACAATTCCGTTTGCTCCTGGTAGCGGGAAAGCGATCACGCTGGTTGACGTGTGTTTGCCCTTACCTGTGAGGTCGTTAACCGTTCCGGTAATCCGGTGGGCATCGGGTACCAGCTCATTAATCAGTGTTGATTTACCCACCCCTGAGTGACCAAGGAGAATGCTGGCGTGTCCCTGCACAAATTCTTTAATTGATGTTGGCGCAACCCCGCTAGCAATGACAAAAATTGGAATGCCGAGTTCTTGATACACATTGACAAGCTCGCTGGGATCCTTGAGGTCGGATTTAGTGACAACGAGAAATGGGGTCACTCCCGCATCCATCGCCGCGACTATGGCTCGGTCGATAAAACCAATTCTGGGTTCTGGATTTGTTGAAGCTACGACGATACCGAGGCGGTCCGCGTTGGCGACAATTACGCGCTCCTGGGGATCGTTGTCGTCAGCTGTTCTCCGCAATTCGGTTGATCGAGGCTCACGCCTAACAATTCGTACTTGGTGGTCAATGCCGCCATGAGGATCTCCGACCATGGCAACTCGGTCGCCCACCACCAAACCTTTACGTCCGAGCTCACGTGCTTTAACGGCATAAAGAATCTGAGTGTCGCCTTCAGGATTAACGGTGAACCGACCCCGGTCAACCGTTGAGACGGAGCCGAAGAACATATTGTCAAAACTAGGACGATCCTTTGTCCGAGGTCGGGACTTTGATTTGCCCGGTCTTATTCGAACGTCGTCCTCATCAAGATTATGTGCCATCACGTATTTAGCAACTCTTCCCAGCGTCTCACAAAATCAGGGAGCGTCTTGCCGGTGGTTTCAATATTTTCAACCGTAATTCCTGGGACTCGAAGCCCCATAATTGCCCCTGCGGTCGCCATGCGGTGATCATCGTAGGTATGTAAAAACCCGCCATGAAGTGTTGCGGGAAAAATGCGTAAGGCGCTCTCTTCTTCGACCACTTCACCACCGAGGGTATTTATCTCAGTCGCGAGTGCGCTAAGTCGATCTGTTTCATGTCCGCGCAGATGCCCGATCCCGCGAAGGTGAGAAGGGGTTGTGGCCAAAGCGCATATTGCTGCAATTGTCGGTGCTACTTCTCCGATATCTGCCAGATCTGCGTCAATGCCCTTGATTTCGCCTGTTCCCTCAATACGCAATATGTGTGCATCACGCGTGATGATCGCTCCAAGTTGTTCAAACACTTCTAAGATTTGTTGGACAGGTTGTAGTGAACTGGCCGGCCAGTCTGCACAGGAAACACTCCCACCAGCCACCATTGCTGCAGCAAAAAATGGTGTGGCATTTGACAGGTCACCCTCGATAACAAGATCCACCCCATTGATGTTCTGCGGATCAACATGCCATGAGTCCTTCGTAAGTGTGGATTGGCGAACCGTGACTCCGTGGTGGGCAAGTGAATTAATTGTCATGTCAACGTGGGGCAGGCTGGGTACAGCAATGGGATTTCCCAGGTCAGCGGGTACGTGACGGATAGTGGCGCCGGCGTCACAACGTGGTGCACATAGCAGCAGCGCTGAAACAAATTGGCTGGACTTGGAGGCGTCAAGAACAACCTCACCACCACGAACATGACCATTGCCATGAATGAGGAATGGGAGTCGACCGCGGTCCTCGATCTCGACACCGAGATCCTTCAGCGCCTCGAGAAGTGTTGCCATTGGACGCTTGCGCGCCCCCGCGTCGCCGTCAAAATAGGAGTCTCCGTGAGCGAATGCGGCGACGGCTGGGAGAAACCGCATCACGGTTCCAGCAAGTCCAACATTAATGACCGTTGGTGATTCACCTCCTGCACGCAAAAAATGCGGGGTGATCCTCAGGTCAAGATTTCCCGCTGTGTCGGTTCCCTGTTCATCAATTTGGACACCAAGAGTCCTGAGTCCATCAATCATCAGGGATGTGTCCCGGGCATCAAGTACGCCATGCAGAGTTGACGGCGAATCTGCCAGAGAGCACAAGATGAGTTCGCGATTGCTCAAGGACTTGGATCCGGGCAGCGTAATTGTGGCGTTGATCGTCGAACTCGCCGTAGGAGCTGCCCAGTCGGTCATGGGCCTAGTCTTTCACTCGCGTCCTACTATCTACTCATGTGCGGTCGATATGTCTTAGCCGATGACATCGGTGCCCTCAGTTCACTCTGCGCCGAATTTGATGCCAACCTTGATCCAGCGCTGGCCGGGCTCCAATATCGGCCCAATTACAACGTCGCACCGAGTAGCAATATCCCGGTGGTTACCGCTGCGGCCGGAGTTCGTGTTCTCACGCAGGTGCGTTGGGGGATAGTTCCCAAGTGGAGCAAGAATTCATCTACTCTGCTGATCAATGCGCGAGGTGAAAGTGTCGCTGAAAAAGTCACTTTCGCTCGTTCATTTGCTTCGCGTCGAATTCTGATCCCGGCAAGCGGGTATTACGAGTGGAAACGCCCGGCAAAAGACCCTTATTTTATTTCGCCACCGCTCGGGGACTCGCGGATCATGCCAATGGCAGGGTTGATCGCTGACAGCGTGATTGACGGTCAAGAGGTGCACACGTGCGCGATTATTACTCTCGCTGCTGCCCCCCACCTCGAACCAATCCATGATCGAATGCCCGCCTGCATCAGGTCGAAAAATTGGGATGCCTGGCTAGATTCGTCGATTGAAGTTCACGCGGCATTGGATTTATTGGTGGCCCGGACAGATCTGCAAGCAATTCCCGTGGGTCGGGCAGTTAATTCAGTACGGAATAACTCGCCCGTGCTGATCGAAGAACTCCCATCAGCCGACTAAGATCATTTTTATGCATGTAGTCGCTGAAATGGTTGCGTCCGTCCACTCTTTTGAGGCCGAGATCGGCGACAAAGTTTCAGTCGGTGACACCCTTTTAATTCTTGAATCGATGAAGATGGAAATCCCTGTTTTGGCCGAGCACTCCGGCGTGGTCAGCGAATTCGCAGTCGCTATCGGTGACGTTGTCAACGAGGGTGATTTGCTCGTAATTCTGAAATGAGCGAATCATGCGCCTGCTTGGATCACGTTGTTGGGAATACGGCCAGACTTGAATTCACCGTGGGTTCAGCTGATACTGCGATAGCAATGGGTAGTGGCTCAGTAAACGTTTTGGCAACTCCCATGGCGATCGCTTGGTGCGAAGCAGCCACTACAGCCGCGGTAGCACCGGCAATCTGCAGCAATTGCACAACGGTGGGATACAAAATTGAATTCTCACATCTGTCGCCAACATCGGTGGGTGAGTTGGTTTACTCCAGCGCGCTTGTCGAGTCCGTTTTTGGTGATCGCATTGTTTTTGCCGTTGAACTGGGTAACACCCAAGCGCCCGTCGGTAAAGGGAAAATCACTCGGGTGCGAGTTGATCAAAGAACCTGGACGAGTTAACTGCCGGTACTCTTAAATGCCGGTGGTCGTGCGCGGGTAAGCCACCTCTGGGTCCGTCATCACGTTCACCACGTAGGGAACACCAGAGTTCATGGCGCGGTCCAATGCCTGTCCCAAGTGAGTGATGTCGGTAACGACCTCACCCGCGCCACCCAGTGCGCTTACCACCTGGTCGTAGCGACTCGGTTGAAGGTCTGCAAGAACGTCATAGCCGTAGAGAAAACGCATGGGGTGACGTTCAAGCCCCCAGCCCGCGTTATTGCCGATCAGGATTGTGGCGGGCACATTGTGACGTACGAGTGAATCAACATCCATCAGTGAAAAACCCGCAGCGCCATCGCCGAGGAGAACAACGAGCGGATCACCGGGGAATGCCTTACCGGCCGCCAGCGTGTAGCCCATCGCCGTTCCGAGTGCGCCGAAAGGCCCGGGGTCCAACCAGCGTCCTGGCCGGCTTGGCTCGATGAATTTGCCCGCGAAGGAGACAAAATCGCCGCCGTCGCCGATTGTGATTGTGGAATCAGTGAGACGAGGGATGAGTGCTCCATAAATCTCAGCCGGGTGGATGAGCTCGCTGCGGGTGTTCATGATTTCGTGATTACTTGCTCGAATCGAAGCACTGCGCTCAGCCAAATCAATTCGCCAGGTATCTGTTCCTATTGGGACCGTGAGCTGGTCGCAAAGTGTCGCGAGCAGTTCCGGCAGATCACCCGTGATTCGAGTGGCCTTTACTTGAAGTGATGACTGTGGGTCATCGGAAATAAAAATCACGCCGGCATCACCGAAATCTCCGTAGCCGAGTCGGAAGTCCAGCGGCGTTCCCGCCACTACAACAAGATCGGCGCTTTTGAGGGCATACGACCGGGCGGGAGTGACAAGAAGCGGATTGGTCGGAGCAAGGATGCCGCGCGCCATGCCATTAACGATTACCGGGATGCGCACCTGTTCAATGAAACTGCTAAAGATTTCTTCGGCTCGGTTTTGCCAGATGTCACCGCCGGCAATTAAGATCGGACGTTGTGCGGCGCGGATTAACTCAAGAGCTGATTCAAGATGGGAAAGATCTGCATTTGGTGTTTTGATGTGTGCCAAAGACTCAGGGTTAACCGGCGCCGGCGTGAAGAGTGTGTCCATCGGGATGTCGAGGAAGGTTGGGCCTTGGTGCGGTGAGAGAGCGATCGCGAATGCCTCCTCGGTTAGTCGCCCAACTTCACCACAGTCGTGTGCGGTCGTTGCAGACTTTGTGACCGTTGCGAATAAAGGTGGTTGATCCAACTCTTGTAACGCCCCAAGACCCCAACGGAAATCGGGGGAGCGGCCACCAATCGCTACCACCGGTGCACCATTAAAAAATGCGCTCGTCATGGGTGTCAGAAGGTTGGTGACTCCGGGGCCCGCAGTGGCCGCAACAAAGCCAGGCGTGCGCGTGAGGCGTGCGGTTGCCTCAGCGGCAAAGCCTGCGGTTTGTTCACTCCGGGTATCAACGAGCTCGGGTGCGCCGGGTCGTTTCTCACATGCGTCATAAAGGGGAAAAATATGTGCCCCAGAGAGAGTAAATAGATGCCTGACCCCGTACTTTTCCGCGGCGGCGATCACCTGATGACCCGCTGCGGGAAGCTCCTCTGTTGAGGATTGGTCTCGGTTGATGGGATCACTTTTCATGGGGTCACGTTAGTCTGTGAGTGTGGGAAACGTATCCAAAATCTTGCAGGAGCGGACCGAATTGCCGGTGGAGGCGATCGCGGTTCTATCTTCCCTTGCGTCCAACTGGTCGTTATTGGCCGATTTCGCACTGAGCGACCTGGTCTTGTGGGTCCCGACGTGGAATGAGGGTGGAATGGTTGCTGTTGCCCAAATCCGCCCAGCCACCGCTCCCACCACCTTGGCAGAAGATGTTGTCGGGTCCTTTGCGCCTCGAGGGAGATTTCATTTTCTCGACCAAGCTGAAGTTTTGGGCAGAGCGACGATCACGCGAGATGCTGCCAGGCCCCTTTCGCCTATTGGAGTTGAGGCAATTCCGGTTAAGTGGGGGGATCAGGTGATTGGTGTAATCGCCCGCCATTGCAGTGAAGCCCCACGGGTTGCCGGTCAGTTGGAACAGGTTTACCTTGAAAGCGCCGATGCAATTCTCGCGATGATTGCCGGGGGTCAGTCTTGGTTGCCTGAATCACTTGATGGTTTTGATAGCTGGGAAATGCCTCGGGCTGGTGATGGCGTCATGCGACTTGATGAATCCGGGAAGGTTGATTTTGCGAGTCCAAACGCTGTGAGTTCTTTTCGAAAAATGGGCCTTGCTATTGACTTAGTGGGTCAGCAGTTTTTCGACATTGTAAAACGAATGAGTATCGCTCCTGCGGGAATGTCCGCGTCACTGGTTAAGATGGCCCGCGGTGACGCAACCGCGATAGCAGATCTCGACGGTGATGGTGCCACCTTGATGCTCGCTTCACACTTCTTGTGCCCTGGGCCCAAAATTTTGGGCCATGACACAGGAGCACATTGCACTGTAGTCGTGATCAAAGATGTCACTGACGTGCGTGAGCATCAAAAGGAATTGTTGTCAAAAGACGCCATCATCAAAGAAATCAATCATCGAGTAAAAAACAATTTGCAAATGGTGACATCGGTATTGCGACTCCAAAGTAGGCGAGCGAGCGATCCTGGCGTAACGGAGGCATTGCGTGATGCCCAAGCACGCATCGGGGTTATTGCGACAATTCACGACGCACTCTCACTAGAGGGTGCTACCAGTATTGATTTTGACGCGCTCATCGAGTCATTATTCGGGTTGATTCATGATGAAAGTGTGGAACTCGAAACTGAAATGCAGGGGAGCATCGGTACCGTGAATTCTCGGATTGCAACACCGGTCGCGATGGCCGTTTCCGAGCTCATTCACAACAGTGTTAAACATGCACATGCCACGAAAATAACCGTTCACGCCAAGCGGGATGTTGGACAACTCACGGTCTGCGTCAGTGACAACGGGATAGGCGCCACGGACTCATCGATGAGCTTGAGTGAGTTCCCAACATCTGGCCTAGGCCTTACGATTGTGTCGGATTTAATTGTCAGTGAACTTAATGGTCGCGTGGAGATAAAGCCTACAGAATTAATTGACGGTGTAGGGACTGGCACGATGGTCGAAATAACGGTCCCGTTGTCCAGACGTGATGCAGGGGCTTAAGCCGATGTCCGAGCGCGCAGGCGGGCGTTACGGCGCTTGAGCGCTCGACGCTCATCTTCGCTGAGCCCACCCCACACACCTGAATCCTGACCAGTCTCAAGGGCCCAACGAAGGCAGTCGTCGACGACAGGACAACGCCGACAAACGGCCTTGGCCTCTTCGATTTGGACCAGTGCAGGTCCGGTATTGCCGATTGGGAAGAACAACTCAGGGTCTTCGTCACGGCAGGCTGCCTCGTGGCGCCAGTCCATGCGGGATCACTCCATCTGTGCTGATGTGCTGGGTTTGCCAGCACTTGTGAATGCTTTCACGCGCTGGCTTCCACTTGGGGGTGAAGGTTTGCTTCACTGGCCCACGGGGGAAGGCGGCCAGCCCGTCAAAACAAGGGCAGGTATAGGTTCGCAGACCTTGGCGTCGGGTACAAGTCAAAACGAGAGAAACTTTGTTGTAATTCCACATTTCTCGTGTTGAATCAGTCACATTTGGGTTAATTGTTCTAATTGTCCGTTATTCAGGATGATTCACAAAGGGTCAATCACTTTAAGTGCTTCGGGGTGATGAGTGAATTTCACCTGAGCGACATTTCCTAGGGCTTCACCATCAATTTGGATGGGAACCTCGGGATTAGCGTGTATCGAAAAAGCAAATTGGTCATGCCAGCTGGTATAGGCGCTAGCTGCTGTCCTTCCCCGGGTTCTCAAGATAATTCGATGGGCAGCGCGAGCCGTTGAGATCGGGTCAAGTTTTCGCACGATAAAGACATCAAGCCCGGTATCAAAGCTGGCCGCAGGATTTGGATCCAAGGCCCAGGAGCCGAAGAACGTCCAGGGAGAAGAATTCTGAACTAATGCAACGTAGACGTGATCAATACTGGGAATTCCCGGCCGCGAAATCGTGATCGAAGCCATGTGATTGCTGCGACGGAAATACTCTCGCATAGTAGTTCCCAAGTAGCGAAGTGGCGAAGCGCTAACACCCTTTTTCCGATCCTGGTCCATTGCCGCGATAATCGTCGCATCTAGTCCGATACCGGAATTGGCTGCGAAGTATCTGCGGAATTCCTCACCATTAGCTCGTTGTGCGTCAGCAAGACCTAAACTGATTGACCGAAACCGCTCTGCTCGGCAACTTTCCATGATGGCACCGGTGGCCTCAACTGGATCGATGGGAAGGCCTAATGCCCGAGCAAAAACATTGCCGCTACCGCCCGGTATCGGTGCAATTGCGGGCTTAGTCTTTCCCAAATTCGAGACCATGATTCCGTTGATCACTTCGTTCACCACGCCATCTCCGCCAAGAGTGATCACGAGGGGGATACCTGCCTCAACGGCGTACTCGCCAATTGATTGTGCATGACCTTTGTGGGTCGTCATGGTTACTTCAAGGTCTAGTTCATGTGAAAGCGCCCGCACAATTACGTCGATTACTCGGGTCGATGTGCTTGTTGCATTCGGATTAGCTACCAGTAGAGCGCGCACCCGCTCACTCTACGCCGACTCTTTATGCCGACTCTTCTTAGAGGGGCCGCAGCACTAGGCTGATGAGGTGAATGGTGAGACATTGGTCATCAGACGTTTGAGAATTCTGGCAAGCATCAGTGGCATCCAGGGAGTTTTCTATGTGGTTTATGCGGTTCTCATAGTCGTAGGGGTGGCGCGATTCGGTGTTAGTGGACCACGTGAAGTTGCTAATGCCTCAGGGGTGACATTAGAAGTGGTCATCTTCCTCTTTTTTGGGCTAGGAATGCTTCTCGTGGCTGGAGGGTGGTTTGCAGCCAAGCGTTGGGCGCGGGCACCATTTTTATTGGCACAGCTCCTGGCGCTCGTTGTCAGTATCCCTTTAATCGGGGCCACCGACGCATTTCAAAAATGGGTTGCCATTTTAGTAACCCTGGCCGCAATCGTCGGAATTTATCTAGCCTTCACACCTGCTGTTACGCGTTATTTACTTCGTGGCGAAGCTGCTCCAGAATTGCCGTGAGACGTCGTGAAACCGCCATCTGATTCATGTTGAGTTCATCGGCAATCTCACTCTGTTTCTTCTGTTCGATAAACCGCATTCCAAGAATCTTTCGATCCAGTGGAGTGAGCAAATCAATTGCGGGACGCACTGACTCCCATTCGTCAATGAAGTCAAATTCGTTCCGTGAATCGGCAACGTCAATGTGGAGGTCTGGATCACTGAGTGAGCTGAAGTGTGTGCTGTAGTTGGCCTGTAAAGCATTGAGAATTTCACTTCGATTCAGGTTTACGCAGTTTTCAAGTTGAGTGAAACTAGGCTGACAATTATTCTGTGCAACGAAGGTATCCTGCGCCGCTCGTATTTGACTCAGATGCGACTTCACGGATCTCGAGATTTGAATGGTGCTGTCATCACGATAAAAATGGGAGAGCTCACCTTTGATCTGTTCCCCCGCGAAGGTTCCAAAGGACACATTTCGACCGATATCGAACTTTTCTACGGCAGCCAGCACCCCAATCGTTCCAATTTGCACGAGGTCTTCATAGAGTTGAGGGTCTCGTAATCGAATGAAGTGTCGAATCAAACCTTGATGCCCTTCAACAATCTCGCTCTTGATTTCATCGGCCCGTGATGCGCTGACATCCGGTGAGCGCAATTCCACGATCAAAGAATTCACCGCTGCAGCGCTGAGCATGTTTACCGGGTACTTGTTACGGTAAGATTGACGTGGACCTCGGCATTGTCAAGGAATATGTCGAGCTCGCTGGTAATCGCAGAGATGATCACCCAGGCATACTCCAAAGTCTCGGGTAAATCAGGAAGCACTGGAAGCAGGCATCGAGTGCGTGATCGAAGGTGCAAGGAACCCGGTTGCGCTTCCCATTCGAAGTACAACGAATCTTCGGGCTGTGCAAATTTCATGAGGATATTGGCTGCCTCATCGCTGGCGAGTTGGCCTTCATCGAGAGCTTCAAGGGTTAAATCGGCTTTCGCTCCCACAACCATGGCGATCTGCCGGATGACTCTGAGGTACTCAGCCTGGTTAGGGACGCAGAGTGATACCCCGGTCATGTTTGCGGATTCTTTGCGGCTAATTCAGTTAAAGAATCACCGGTGATCCGATAAGGAATCCATTCTGTGAGCGCCTGCGCATCTAAATGGTCATAAACTTTTCGAGCGCTCTCGTTCCAGTCCAAAACCCACCATTCAAATCGTGGGTAACCGTTATCAACGCATATCTGTGCAAGGTGTGAAAGCAACGCTTGCCCTATCCCACTACCGCGAAATTCTGGTCGAACATATAGGTCTTCAAGATAGATGCCATGTTTGCCCAGCCACGTAGAAAAATTCTTGAAGTAAAGGGCAAATCCAGCCGCCTGACCGTCAACCTCCGCCAGTACCGCAAAAACTGCGGGATTTTCGCAGAAAAGCGCTGCTTCGAAATCATCGACCGCAGCTACAGCTTCATGGGCGGCTCGCTCAAATTCAGCAAGCTCCGCGACCATCGCAAGAATTGTCGGGATGTCCTGTGAAGTAGCGGGCCGGATAACAAAATTTGTCATATCGCCTTTCATGGCATTAGCGCGCACATACTTTGGCCAATTACATCAGGTCCGACATAAGAACGGTCGTGAATCCCGTTAATTAGGGGTTTCACGACCGTTCTTTGCGAAAAAGTATTCCACTGACCAACTTATGCCTTCTTGGTCTCCCAGAAGATAACCGCAATTTCATCAATCTTGCCGAGTAGTTGATCTGCGACAGCAACGTCTACGGTGCCTTTGGTGCCACCGGCGCCAGCAAGCTTGGTTGCTTGGTTGAACAGGTCATTGAGGTTGGGGTACTTCTCGAAGTGTGGGGCCTTGAAGTAGTCGGTCCACAGAACCCAGAGGTGTTCCTTCACCAGCTGGGAGCGTTCTTCTTTAACTGCAATTGCACGGGCTTTAAATTCAGCGTCAGCTGATGCGTGGAATTTTTCCATGCTGGCTTTGACCGATTCCGCTTCGAGTCGGGCCTGTGCGGGGTCATAAACACCGCAGGGGAGATCGCAGTGAGCGTATGCGGATATTTGTGGAACGAATTTTTCGACTAGCAGGGCTCCGAAATGCTTACGCACGTTTTGCTCCTATCGTGTGTGTGGCGTGGGGTCTGGTGTGACTGTACGTTCCAACTCTAGCCTCGATGATTTTTTGCGCAATATGCAGCAGGCTAATCTTGCCCCATGTCGCTAATTGCATGGTTGCTCCCGATTTTCCGGGTGAAAGTGATCGGCCCATCCATGGAACCTACGCTGAAAAACGGTCAAATGTGCATTGCCGTGAAGGGCAATTTTCTTGCTCGACCGGGTGCGATCGCTGTCTTCGTGCACCCTGCTCGCCCTGAATTTGTGGAGGTCAAGCGCCTTATCAATAAGTCAAGCGGTAAATGGTGGGTTGCCGGTGACAACGAGTCCGAAAGTACCGATTCAAGGGATTTTGGGGTGATCGAGGCTGCAGTTATCAAAGGCATTGTGATCAAGAAATGAGATTTATTCCTCGTCGAGGTCATCAAGTCGCGCAAGCCAAGTTGCCAAGCGATCGATTGCGTTTTCGAATTCAGGGTTGAGATTGACAAACTCGGCGAATCTTTCGGCTAGCCAATCAAAAGATACTTCTTCTTCGCCCCTTCGCCGAGCGAGTTCCTCGGCTCCACGATCCGTGTCATACATCAGTGATCACCTAGGTTCTAGTTAAAAGCCGATTCGATGAGGGCTTTTTGATCCTCTTCGTGACGTTGGTGTGTTCCGACCGCTGGCGCGGAGGAAGCCGATCGTGACACGCAAGAGATGCCGCGATTTATCAAGGTGGGGACATTAAGAGCAATGTAACTCCACGCACCTTGGTTGGCCGGTTCCTCCTGGACCCACCGTAGGTCCGCATCGGGATACTGCTTGGCCATTGCAGGCAAACTCACACCCGGTAGTGGGTAAATCCGCTCGAGACGCACGATTGCGGTGTCCGTGATGTTGTTGGCATCGCGATAGGCGAGCAAATCAAAGTAGACCTTGCCCGAACAAAT
>CAMCYV010000013.1 GCA_945885645.1 Bifidobacterium breve
TTGGCAACTCAATCGATTCAGGCCCGCATCGTCCGCTTGGATGGAGCCGTTGAAAACGCAGTCGCGCTGGGAGTAGCTGATGCCGTTGCAGACGTCGTAGCAACGGGAGCAACTTTGCGCGCTGCCGGTCTTGAAGTTATCGGGGATCCAATTTTGGAGTCCGAGGCAATTCTGATTCGCCCAGCGAACTCTGAGAAAACCCAGGCTCAGGACACCTTTGAGCGCAGGTTACATAGTGTGAATGTTGCGCGATCCTACGTGTTAGTTGACTACGACATTCCTAATGATCGCTTATCGCAAGCATGTGAGATCACGCCCGGGATTGAATCACCCACAGTGTCCTCGTTGCAAGATCCAAAATGGTCGGCAGTTCGCTCCATGGTTCTCAGCGCTGACGTTCATCAAATAATGGATGAACTTTACGCACTAGGTGCAAAGGGAATCCTCGTAACCAACATTCATGCATGCCGGCTTTAGTTGACGTATTCACCACGGCGTAGGGGAATAACAGTCAATAATTGCAGAAGGGCCGCGCATCCTAAAAACGTGAAAACTAAGGACCATGAATCAAAATAGTCGAGAAGAGTTCCAGCGATTAATGGTCCCGTAGCGGCAATCGTGTAGGTAATGAAAAACACCATTGCAGTGAGGCGAGCGGCACTCGCTGAGTCTTTGCTATATTCGCTTAGCAGCCCTAGTGTCATGGCGAAGCTCCCGCTAAGTACAAAGCCGAAGATAAGAAGCACTAACCCTGGTGCTAAGTCAGGCAGCCAGGCGATGGAAAAGAGTGAGGTCGAAGCCAACCCAATAACAACAACAAATAAGGCCCTTCGATGTTTTATACGTACAGCCAAGCCAGCAAGAAGGAAGGCGGCTATAACTTGGGATATGGTGAATAGACCAAAGAGCCAACCGGCATTCTCTTGAGTCCACCCGCGTGCTTCATAAGAGGGCGCAATCCATGCAAGCGAACTGTAATAAATAATCGAGTTGCAAGTCATGTTTAAGGCGAGCGCCCATGCAATTTTATTTCGCCATGGCAATTCGCGAAGTCGAACAATGACGGTGGGGCGATCATGTGCGGTCGATTTGCGCTCAACAAACAGCCAGAAAGCCAAGGCGATTAATGCTGGTACGGCCCAGATAGCGAGTGCGAGTGACCAAGATCCAAGCCATAGCGCCAGAGGAACCGTGAGCGCCCCGCCAAGTGCCGCTCCACTGGCGAGTGACGCGGTCCACGTTGAATTTGCCTTTCCAATTGAATGGGGAAGTTGTTCTCGAACGATGCCTGGAATAAGTCCAGCTGCGAATGCAATACCGACCCCCGCAAGGAATGCGGACAGAAAAAGTAATTCGGGAACTGCCTCAACAGCTCTGAGTAAAGTTGCGGCGGTCAGAGCAATTAGGGCAAAGATCACAAGTCGCTTGCGGCCGAAATGCATGGCTAATGCGGGAACTGCAAGGGCGAAAAGCCCCATACAAAGCACTGGAATAGTTGTCAGCACACCGATGGTTGCTGAGTTCCAACCCGTTGCTTCAACTATGTCGATGGCGACGGTGGGCAGGCTCGAGATAACTGGACGCAGATTCACTGCAACGAGTGAGACGGCGGTGAGCACCATCCACGACGGTGTCGCAGATCGCTGAGTCGTGTGAGCGCTCGACGTTGACCTCATGCATTGAGTCTGCCGTGCGTACAGTTCATCCATGCGCGAGCATCCCAACAGTGTCGAGATCGCTCTCGATCAGGGCGTGGGACTGGGTGACTTTCAATCTCAATGGGCAAATGACAGGGGGGAAGCGGATCCTCATGTACTTACTGCATTGGGAAGCGGTGACATAGATGCGCTCGTAGTTGCGCTGGCTCCCTCGCGGCTGTTTATCGCGCTCGTTGCGCAGACCACGGGAGAACCAGGTGAAGGGGACAAGTATTCGTACATGAGTGTGGCTTGCCTGCTGGCCAGTGATGGTCGTTTGGGACTTCTCTGCTTCACCGGTATCGATGCCCTCACCCAATGGAATCCAGATGCACGTCCCGTGCCAATGGCTGCTTCTGCTGCTGCAGAGGCGGCACTGGATGAAAATGCCCAAGGGATCATCATTGACCTTGGGGGTGCACATAGCGCGACCCTGGTTTTAGCTGACATCGTCAAGTTATCTGCCAAAGATCAACGGTCTAGGGCGGTGCTTCTGCTGCGGGAACGCCTTACAGATTTGGGGGATCACATTGAATTTGAGCTCCGGAAAGACGGGGTTTTGCAGCTAGAAGTTTCAGAACACCTGATGGAAACTGTTGAAAAGATCGTTCAGAGTGACTCTGCCCTACACAGTTTTGTTCCGGCGGGGATAGCGATTCGTGCTCGAGGATCAGGCGAGGCGATCGAGTAAAGAGGCGATCTAGTAAACAGGTCCGGTAAGTGCCTCACCGGGCCCCATCCCGGGTGGGTCGGGAATCGCCGACCGCTCACGAAAGGCCCGCTGAAGGCTTTGAAGACCGTCACGAAGTGGGGCAGCGTGTACCGCCCCAAGGTCCGGGGCAGCCGCGACTACGAGCCCGGCCAGAGCATTAATCAAGATTCTGGCTTCGGCTAGGTCAGATCCCTCACCATCATCGGCCAATCCACACGCCACCGCCGCGGCGGACATCAGGTGCAATGACACCGTTAGGACCACCTCAATGGCGGGTACTTCGGAAATATCAAGGGCAGCAGAATTCTCTTCGTTCACACCTGTTACTCTGGCAGTCCTTGGACTTGGGGTCACATCCAGGTCCCGCAAGCGGAGCATCGGTTCCCACCAAAAGATGTATGGATTGTGTCATGTAAATGCCCAATCCCGTCAATCTCCTTGGTCAAGGCACGAACCCCAAGGGGTTTTTGCACAGGGTGTATTCATCCTGCCGGTACCTCCGTGCGCGCTGCGCCGGAGGTTTTCTCATGTGCAGGAGACAAACGCTCAATCGATAGGAGGCGCCATCAGCGTCGAACCAAGGATCAACGACCGGATCCGTGTCCCCGAGGTGCGCCTTGTAGGACCGGCAGGCGAGCAGGTAGGCGTGGTCAAGATTGAAGACGCCCTCCGGTTAGCCCTTGAAGCAGATCTGGACCTTGTTGAAGTTGCGCCAACGTCAAAGCCACCCGTGTGCAAAATCATGGACTTTGGCAAGTTCAAGTATGAAGCAGCCCTCAAGGAACGTGAATCGCGCAAGAACCAGTCGCATACCGTGATCAAGGAAATGAAGCTTCGACCCAAGATTGATTCACATGACTATGAAACGAAAAAAGGTCACGTGCTTCGATTCCTAAAGGCTGGGGACAAGGTCAAGATCACCATTATGTTCCGTGGACGCGAGCAAAGCAGGCCCGAGCTTGGAATCAAGTTACTGGGTCGCTTAGCTGAAGATGTAGCTGAAATTGGATTTGTAGAGGCCGCTCCAAAGCAAGATGGGCGCAACATGCTCATGGTGCTAGCACCGCTGCGGAAGAAGCCTGAAGGAAAGAAGCAGGAAGGAACTCCTGCAACCGACGAAGCTCCCGTTTCGCAGGAAACGGACTGAAAGGAAAGATTATGCCGAAGCAAAAAACTCATAGTGGTGCAAAGAAACGTTTCAGGGTAACCGGTTCTGGAAAAATCATGCGCGAGCAGGCGAACAAGCGCCATCTGCTCGAGGTGAAATCAAGTAAGCGAACTCGTCGCCTTGCTGCCGACCAGCAAGTGTCACCAGCAGATTTGAAGTCGGTCAAGAAGCTTCTTGGCCGTTAATCAAAACAACTAATTGTCATAAATATTGCCCAGTAAACAAAGTATTTTTTCAACTAACGAATATCAGGAGAAGTCATGGCACGCGTTAAGCGTTCAGTAAATGCTCACAAGAAGCGTCGAGTAATTCTCGAGCGCGCTTCCGGTTACCGCGGACAACGGTCACGTTTGTACCGAAAGGCCAAGGAGCAGGTTACACACTCAATGGTTTACGCATATGCGGACCGCCGCAAGCGTAAGGGTGATTTCCGTCGCCTATGGATTCAGCGCATCAATGCTGCAGCCCGTGCACATGACATGACCTACAACCGTTTTATTCAGGGCTTGAAGGCTGCTGATGTGGAAGTAGATCGTCGCATGTTGGCGGAACTCGCCGTGAATGACGATGCAGCTTTTGCCGCATTAGTAGAAGTGGCTCGTGCAGCTGTTCCAGCGCAGAGCCTCTAGTTGCGCACCATAACCTCGCGTAAATCAGAGCGGGTAAAGGAGCTAACAAAACTTCACAAGAAGTCTTCTCGATACGCAGCGGGGCACTTCCTAGCCGAGGGCCCATCCGTTGTTGCGATGGCTCCCAGCGATCGAATCGAGGAACTTTTCTTGACCGAGGAGTACCTCGAGCAATTCGAGGGTTTTGACGTTGCAACCACACTGGTTTCAACTGAAGTAATGAGTGCTCTATGTGAGTCGGAGTCGCCGCAGGGTGTGTTGGCCTTGTGTTCAATTTCCACACAGGACTCAACGGAAATCTTGTCTCGGCCAGGTCAGATAGTTATTCTTGATTCACTGTCTGACCCGGGGAACATGGGAACAATTATGCGGACTGCACATGCAGCCGGTGCGGCTGGAATTCTCACATTTGGTTCATGTGTCGACCCACTCAACTCAAAGGTTGTTCGCAGTAGCGCAGGCTCACTCTTTCACGTCCCGATAGCCCAAGTTGCCGGACCGGAAGTGTTGCCCAAAGATCGTCCTGTTTTCGTTCTTACCGGTCAGGGTTCCGTTGAACTGCGCCCTGACCTGACAGCAAGTTCTCGTAATCCAATTTGGGTAATAGGTTCTGAGGCCCATGGGGTAAGCGAGCCTTGGGTCTCCGGAAAGTGGAGCTTTACCGGGGTTCGGATCCCGATGGCTCCCGGAGTTGAGTCGCTCAACGCCGCAGTCAGTGCTGCACTGTGCCTTTACTCACATGTGATTTAGTGGTTTGTAGACTGAAAATGCTCTCCAACACGCGCCTTTGAGCGCCGCTTCGCCGCTCACATAGTGCGAAAATGAGGTCATGTCCTATACGCAATTACCGATATTTGACCAATCCGGATTCGTAATCGTTGATTCCTACGAGCAAGAGGCTGATCCGCGCGAATGGGAAAACTTGGTTTTTGTCGATTGGAAGTCTTCTGGAGATACCCGTTTTGCGCCCCTAGCAAGTGCATATGGAGATATGGAATGCGACGGTTTTTGGAATCACACTCCACCAAAAACAGATAAAGATGGTGTTTGGGTGCAACAAAATGTTGATATCGCTCCGATCCTCACCAGGCGCGCACGAGAAGTCGGAGCAAACATTGGTCGTTGTCGAGTCATTGAACTGCAGCCCAACACATATGCCGACGCAATTTATAATCTCCACCGAGACGACAACAATCGGCTGAACCCCGAAGGAACAGGTTGGATCGTTCGATCCTTCTATAACTTGACCGACAATCCTGATTCCATGATGATCCTGCGTGAGGATCTTGATGACCCATCCACCGAGGTACGGGTACCCCTGCCAGCGGGCGCGCAGGTTGTTATTGACACGCAACGCCTGTATCACGCTGTCTGGCATCCCGGAAATCAGCCGCGTTACTGCCTCATCACCTCGTACGAATCCGGCCCAGAATTGGAAGCGTGGATTTCTACTCGAAACCCAGTGACCGTCATTGAATCACCATTTATGGATCCGGCAGAAATTGCGCAAGGAAATGAGTCGGCAATGAATAAGCGCGCTGCGCGTGCCGCTGCACGCGCAGAATCCAGCTCCGGTTCGGGATCCAGTATGGAAGTACTCTCCGAGGCGTAGTCACACACACCAGTATTAGGCTTGTCAACAAGTCAACCATCCGTCCATCGAAAATTGTTTGTCAGGAGTCTTCGAGTGCAACAGACTGTGCCTTACTCGGCGGTCCTCGACGAACTCGAGGCGGAGGCAATACACATTTATCGTGAGACCGGTGCAGCGTTTCGGAACCCGGTTTTGCTCTACAGCATTGGCAAGGATTCTTCGGTTCTCCTGCATCTTGCGATTAAGGCTTTCTATCCAGCACCTTTACCTTTTCCCGTCATGCACATTGATACAACCTGGAAATTCAAGGAAATGATTGAATTCCGAGACAGGCGAGCTAAAGAACTTGGACTGGATCTACGGATCGCACAGAACCTAGAGGCTATGGCTGAAGGTGTAACTCCTTTCACTCACGGCACCCACGAATACACCCGACTCATGAAAACTGTGGCACTCCGCGAGGGCATTGATAGATATCAATTCGATGCAGCCATAGGTGGCGCGCGTCGAGACGAAGAGCGCAGTCGAGCTAAGGAGCGAATTTTTTCACTCAGGGAGCCGGGACATCGTTGGGATCCGCGAAAGCAACGACCCGAATTCTGGCGGACGGCAAATACCCAACTCGCTCCGGAGCAAACCATGCGCGTTTTTCCCCTGTCGAATTGGACTGAACTCGATATTTGGCGGTACATAGAGCGTGAAAACATTGAAATCCCTGGCCTCTATTTTGCTAAGGAGCGTCCAGTCGTGGAGCGAGGTGGAACCTTACTCATGATCGATGACGAACGTTTCCCTCTCACCGAAGGGGAGGTTCCTGTCATGAAGAGTGTGCGCTTTCGCACGCTTGGGTGTTACCCACTGTCGGGGGCGGTTGAATCATCCGCAGACAATTTAGCCGACCTGATTGCCGAAATGGAATCGAGCAAAGTTTCTGAGCGCTCAGGACGACTCATTGATGGTGATGGTGGCGGCTCCATGGAGGCCAAGAAGGCTGAAGGCTATTTCTAATGAGTGGACAAACTCCCGTATTACATCTTGTTACCTGTGGATCGGTCGACGATGGTAAGTCAACACTTATTGGGCGTCTGCTCGTTGAGACTGACAGTGTGCCGATCGACCAGTTGGAGTACGCGCGCACGACTCGGCGTGGTGGTTCAACGGTCCCGGTAGGCGAAGTTGATTACTCGCTCTTAACCGATGGCTTGGAGGCTGAACGCGAGCAGGGCATCACAATCGATGTGGCCTACCGGCATCTCAACTTGCCTAATGGCAGACGAGTTTTGATAGCTGATTCACCTGGACACGAGCAGTACACCCGAAACATGGCAGTGGCCGCTTCGAATGGTGATGTTGCAGTGCTACTTGTGGACGCAGCTCGAGGGGTTCGCCCGCAAACTCACAGACACCTCACCGTTTGCGCTCTTATGGGTGTGCAAACAATTATTGTCGCTGTTAACAAGATGGACCTTGTTGATTATTCCCATGAGGTCTTTGAACAAGTGATGGGTGAAGTTAGGACAACGGCCGCACGGCTTGGAGTCCAACAAATTGATGGCATCCCCGTCAGCGCGGTCACCGGCGCAAACGTTGCCACTAAATCTGACGCAATGCCGTGGTACAAGGGTGAGTCATTACTGGGTGCACTTGCCATTTGGGAACCAGTTGGTCGCTTAGTCGATGAAGGTTTTCGGTTCCCGGTTCAATTCATTGTCCGTGCCGAAGGTAATTTCCGCGGCTATGCAGGAACTGTTGTTGCTGGATCGGTTCGTCCAGGAGACGAAGTCGTCATCGCAGATTCTGGTCGCACAGCTAACATTGCCCGAATTGTTACCGCTGACGGAGACTTAGATGTGGCAACGTACGGTCAGGCGGTCACACTCACACTCGACCATGAAGTTGATGTGACGCGCGGAGATATTTTGGCAGCGGGAACGCCACTACAGCCTGCAGACCGATTCGGTGTTGACATGGTGTGGCTGGGTGAGGAACCGTTGGCACATGGTCGCTCCTACTTGTTGATCTCTGGTTCTCGTTCAGTGCCCGCCACGGTTACTAACGTGCGGCATCGCCTTGATGTTGTCTCCGGTCATGAGCATGCCGCTCGAGTATTGAACATGAACGATATTGGTCGAGTTGAGATTGCGACAGATCGACCAATCCCCATGGATCCATACTCATTATGCAGGGACACGGGTGGTTTTTTGCTCGTGGACAGAGTGACCGCTGACACTGTCGCTGCTGGACTTTCGCGACACGCTATGCGGCGGGCATCCAATGTTGTTCCACATGTCTACGACGTTGATTATCAGGCTCGTGCTTCACTAATGGGGCATCCTGCCCGAGTTGTATGGCTGACTGGACTCTCCGGTTCGGGTAAGTCAACAATCGCGGATGCAGCCGTGCGCAAATTGCATGCGATGGGGATCCACACCTATGTTCTCGATGGTGACAATATGCGAACTGGGCTAAATAAAGACTTGGGATTCACTCCGGAAGATCGTGCGGAAAACGTGCGTCGCGTAGCTGAAGTAAGCAAGCTCATGCGAGACAGTGGAGTTGTCGTATTCGTGGCACTTGTCTCGCCATTCCGCTCTGATCGTGAGAGCGCAGCAACTCTTTTCGACAAGGGCGACTTCATCGAGGTATTCGTTGACACTCCGGTTGATGTTTGTTCCGAGCGTGACCCTAAGGGACTTTATGCTAAGGCTGCGGCAGGTAACTTGCCCAATATGACAGGTGTTGGGCAGGCCTATGAACCACCGTTGAATCCCGATCTAATTGTTCATGGCACCGGTGATGTTGAGGCGAGTGCTGATCTACTCGTTGCTGCGATTTTGGAGGCTTAGATTGTCAGCTCCCAATAAGTCATTTGACCCAAAGCAAGTGTCCGCGCTCAATGCTGATTCCGTTGACGCAATGGTTGCCGGCGCACTCTCAGCTTTCAGCGCGGCAATAGATTTGAATTCGCTCAAGGTCGCCAGACTGGAACACTTCGGAGACCGCTCCCCAATAGCTTTGGCAAATCGGGAAATTGGGGCGCTACCACCTGCAGCAAAGGCTGAAGTGGGAAAAAGAATCGGTGAAGCGAAAGCGCGAATCAAAGACGTGCTGGAATTGCGCGAAATTGAGCTCACCCAAATTCGTGACAATGAAGTTCTTCTGTCCGAAAAAGTTGATGTTAGTGTCCCCGTTGATCGAATGAAGCGAGGAGCGCGGCACCCGCTGACCACACTCATGGAGCGTCTCTCTGACGTGTTTATTGCTATGGGTTATGAAATAGCTGAAGGTCCAGAGTTGGAGCTTGAGTGGGCAAATTTTGATGCACTGAATTTTCCTAAGGACCATCCCGCGCGGCTCATGCAGGACACGTTTTTTGTGGAGAGCCCTGACTCGGGAGTTGTTCTACGGACCCACACCTCACCGATTCAGGTGAGAGCGATGCTGGAGCGGGAATTGCCCATCTATGTCGTTGCGCCAGGCCGAGTTTTTCGAACCGATGAACTTGATGCAACCCACACCCCGGTGTTCCACCAAATCGAGGGTTTAGCCGTCGACAGGGGTCTGACCATGGCCGACCTTCGGGGTACTTTGAATCACTTGGCTCACGTAATGTTTGGGGCAGAGATCGACATTCGTTGGCGCCCATCCTTTTTTCCGTTCACCGAACCCAGTGCAGAAGTCGATTTGAGGTGCTTTGTGTGTCTCGGTGGTTCCGATACAACCGAATGCCGTGCTTGCGGTGGTGAAGGCTGGATCGAATGGGGCGGATGCGGAATGGTTAACCCTAAAGTCTTACAAGCGGTGGGAATTGATCCTCTCGTGTACTCGGGTTTTGCCTTTGGAATGGGAATTGAACGAACCTTGATGTTCCGCAGTGGAGTTGCTGACATGCGTGACATGGTTGAAGGCGACATACGCTTTACGGCTGCATTCGGCATGGAGGCGTAATGAAGCTTCCTGTTTCTTGGATCAAAGAGTTCGCTCCCGTTCAAGCGAGCGCACGAGAGATAGCCGAAGCATTGATCAACGCAGGCTTAGAAGTTGAAGGCATCGAGACGCTGGGCGCTGGTGTGAGTGGAACGTTAGTTATTGGACGGGTTCTGGAAATTGAGGAACTCACGGAATTCAAAAAACCTATCCGCTGGTGCCACGTTGATGTGGGCACGCAGATCCGAGGAATCGTTTGTGGCGCGACAAACTTCACCGTGGGTGACCTTGTTGTAGTTGCGGAACCTGGCGTCACTCTTCCGGGAGATTTCACTATTACCTCTCGTGAGACGTATGGTCACGTTTCCGACGGCATGATCTGTTCCGAACGCGAAATGGGACTTGGGCAGGATCGCGCCGGGATCATGATCCTGGAGGGTGTCAGTCCAGGACAGAACGCAAATGAGTTGTTGGGAATTGGCGAGGAAATCCTTGATATCGCGGTAACCCCCGATCGGGGATATGCATTGTCCATCCGTGGTGTCGCCCGAGAAGTTGCCACTGCATTCGAAGTGGAATACCGCGACCCAGCGATCAGTTGGGGTCCCGATTTGGGTGCACCTGAAACCGGGCTCGAACCACACGATTGTGTAATTGAAGACTTTAGCGCCTGCGAGTTGCTCACCCTCCGCACCATTCTTGGGTTTAACCCCGACGCACCAACCCCCCGTTACATGGTGTCGCGCCTGCAGGCGTGTGGGATTCGAAGCATCTCACTGGCTGTGGACGTAACCAATTACGTCATGATGGAACTTGGCCAACCAACCCACGCATTTGATGTAAACAAGCTAAATGGCCCGTTACGAGTTCGGCGTGCCATTGCTGGTGAAGACCTTGAGACCCTTGATCATGTTGTACGCAAACTTTCTGTACTTGATTCAGTGATCGCTGACTCCAGTGGACCCATTGGGCTTGCGGGGACCATGGGAGGGTTCACGACGGAAATAGATGGCTCCACGACCGGCATTGCGCTGGAAGCGGCATTTTTCCCAGCATCGACGGTTGCTGGGAATTCGAGGCGGCACAAGATTTCCAGTGAAGCATCCCGTCGTTTTGAACGGGGGATCGATCGGGAACTTGCTCCGATTGCATCCGCGCGTGCATGCGCATTGCTCATTGAGCACGGTGGCGGCAATTATGCCGGCATGTGCGCGGTTGAATCACCGATGTCAGACAACGTGATCGAATTCGACCTCGATCTCCCAACTCGCACAGCAGGAATGTTCATCGATCACGAAACCGTAATGAGCAAACTTGAAGCCATTGGTGCAATTTGCGTTCGAACTGACTCGCAATTCATTGCAGTTACACCACCAAGTTGGCGCCCGGATCTCACTCAGCCGGCGGATCTCGTCGAAGAAGTCGTTCGACTTGTTGGGTACGAGAAACTTCCGTCAACTTTGCCTACTGCACCCGCTGGTCGAGGCTTAACTCAGGAACAACGTCTACGTCGTCGAATTGGTTATCTTTTAGCCGGTCGCGGAATGCACGAGATCCGGGCGTATCCCTTTATCGGTGCAACTGACTTTGACGCAATGCGATTCCCAGCTAATGACTCGCGCCGTAAGTCACCCACCCTGGTGAACCCTTTGTCAGAACTTGCGCCTCAAATGCGTTCAACGCTCCTGCCCGGAATGCTTTCCATCGCTGCGCGCAACGTGGGCCGGGGAGAAAATGACTTAGCAATATTTGAGGTGGGTTCCGTATTTCTCGGTGAGGCGGCAAAAGGAGGACTGGACCCAGGCGTTGAAGCCCGACCCACGGATCTTATTTGGGAGCGAATGCAGTCTGCTTTGCCGGCCCAGCCGGAGCACTTGGGTGTGGTTATGAGCGGTGCGCTGGAGTCCGCCGGGGTTTGGGGGAGCCCGCGCACGGCAACCTGGCGAGATTCAATCGACGCGATGTTGGTTGTTGCCAATGAACTCGGCGTAAACCTCGAAGTGCAGACGGGAAGTGACCCAAGTTTTCATCCAGGCCGGTGTGCTGAACTTGTTTTGACGAAGACTTCGAAAGTTGTCGGTTTTGCTGGAGAATTGCATCCGGCCGTTGTTGAACATTGGAATCTTCCCAAGCGGAGTTGTGCCGCTGAGGTTGATCTCAGTGCCTTGTTAAGCGCGGCGGTTACCAGTGCCACGGCACCCGTTTTCTCTAACTCTCCTGTCGCAAAAGAAGACTTGGCGTTCGTAATTAACAGAGCGTGCCCGGTTGCCGAGGTCCAGGCATGTATCCGAGAGGCCGGTGGGGAACTTTTGGAGTCCATTCGGCTCTTTGACACCTATGAGGGTGATCAAATCCCACCGGGTCACAAATCACTGGCATTTGCCTTACGTTTTCGTGGAGACGGCCGTACTTTGTCACCAGAAGAACTCCAAAATCTTCGTAGCCGAATCATCGCAGCGGTCTCAGAGCAGGTGGGCGGCACACTCAGATAGACCCGAGAGCCGTCATTATGCACATATGTGTATATTAAAGCCATGAGAGTGTCAATTGCAGGGGCTTCGGGCTATGCCGGAGGCGAATTACTGCGTCTATTAGAAATTCATCCGCACTTTGAGGTCGTTGCAGCTGCGGCGCATTCATCCGTTGGTGAACGGGTGGATGCCCTGCACCCGGCACTTGCGCCGTCCCCGATCGGCTCACTTGAGTTGTGTTCAACAAGTGCGGATCAGCTCGAGGCCGACATTGTTTTTATGGCGCTGCCGCATGGAGGGTCTGCTGCACTTGCTGCGGAGCTTCTTGCGGTCAATCCGCAGCAAATGATCGTTGATATCGGGGCAGATTTCAGGCTGGGTAACCCTCAGGCTTGGGAGCGGTATTACGGAGGAAACCACGCAGGAACATGGACCTACGGGCTTCCAGAATTAGCTCAACAGCGTGAAGTGATTGCCTCTTCAACTACAATTGCCAATCCCGGGTGCTACGCAACTGCAATTTCATTGGCAACCGCGCCTGCTGTCGCTGCTCACCTGGTGGGTAATTCGGTGATCAATGTGGTCGCTGCCAGTGGAACGAGCGGTGCCGGTCGAGTTCCCACTCCATCGCTGATTGCCTCCACGGTTATGGGCTCCATCAGTGCGTACAAAATTGGTGGGGTCCACCAACATACTCCGGAAATTGAACAGGTACTCCATTCCATTTGGCCAGAAGCTGACACACGCATCAGCTTCACGCCTTTACTTGCTCCTATGCCGCGTGGAATCATTGCAACCTGTACCAGTTCGATTTCAACCGAGACTGACATAGATCCTCATGAAATCTACAGTGAGTACTTCACAGACTCCCCGTTCGTATCAGTGCTCGGTCAAGGTCAAATGCCAAACACGGGAAGTGTCCTGGGAAGTAATTACGTTCAACTCAGTGTCAATGTTGATGAACACGCCGGGCAGCTCGTTGTTATTGCCACCTTGGATAACTTGGTAAAGGGCGCGGCCGGACAGGCAATCCAGAACGCAAATCTCATGTGCAAATTCGAGGAAACAACCGGTTTACTGCAAACAGGAGTCTCGCCATGAGCGTGACACAATCAAGCGGGTTCACTGCATCGGGTGTGGCGGCCGGTCTTAAATCGAGCGGAGCCAAAGACGTAGCACTCGTGGTGAACACGGGGCCGAAAGCCCATTCGGCAGCCGTGTTTACCACTAATCGTTTTGCTGCGGCCCCGGTAATTTGGTGTCGACAAATTCTCTCTGGTGGGGATGGTCGGGTGGTCGTATTGAACTCAGGTGGCGCAAATGCATGTACCGGTCCTGCAGGCTTTGCTGACACGCACGTGACCGCTGAGATTGTAGCTTACGAACTGAGCAGTTTGGGTGGTGGTGAATTTGGCGCCGGCGAAGTGTTCGTGTGCTCCACCGGGTTAATAGGTGAACGACTTAACATGACCGCACTCGAAGCCGGAGTGAAATCTGCAATCGCGCAGTTATCATCGGATGGCGGAATCATGGCTGCGGAAGCGATTATGACAACCGACACGAAATATAAAGTCTCATCGGTGAATGGCCATGGATACACAATTGGCGGAATGGCTAAGGGAGCAGGCATGCTTGCCCCTGGCATGGCAACAATGCTTTCGGTAATTACAACAGACGCCGACGTAGACCCAAAATTCTTACAGCAAGCATTGAATTTCGCGACTTCCCAAACATTTGACCGATTGGACTCAGATGGCTGTATGTCCACAAATGACACCGTTATTTTGCTGGCAAATGCAGCCAGTGGAGTCTATCCCGAACCCGAACAATTCCAAACAGCCCTGACAAAAGTATGTGAGGAACTAGCGCAACTACTGATGGCTGATGCTGAGGGTGCAACAAAGGAAATTCACATTGAGGTCGTTGGGGCACGCGATGAAAGCGATGCAGTTATGGTGGGTCGAGCAGTATCTCGCAGCAACTTGTTTAAGTGCGCGATGTTCGGTGAGGATCCAAACTGGGGACGCATTCTGTCAGCCGTCGGAACAACGAGTGCATTTTTTGAAGCTGATCAAGTTGATGTCAGTATCAATGGAGTGATGATTTGTGCTGGCGGGGGAGTCGGCGAAGATCGCTCACAAGTTGATCTCACTCATCGACATGTTGACGTCCTGATCGACCTGCATGCCGGAACGCATCGGGCTCTTATCCGAACAAATGATCTGTCGATTGGTTATGTGGTTGAGAATTCGGAATATTCAACATGACCACTGAGGTACCGGTAATTGTCATTAAGTTTGGGGGTAATGCAATGACTTCGCCAGATTTATTCACTTCCTTTGCGCATGATATTCGGGACTTGGGCGAGCAAGGATTTAATGTCGTGATTGTGCATGGAGGTGGGCCACAAATCTCGAGCATGCTAGGTCGACTCAATATTGAAAGTGAGTTTCGTGGCGGCCTTCGAGTAACAACTCCGGAAATCGCATCAGTCGTAGCGACGGTACTGACGGGTGACGTACAGAGAAGTCTTGTTACTGCACTCAATCTAAACGGAGTTGCCGCAGTTGGAGTCAGTGGTGAAGACTCAAAATTGTTGACCTCAACTAAAATAGTTGATCAGAAATTTGACCTTGGGCTGGTGGGAAGAATTACCACTATAAATCCGAAATTAATTGAGGTTTTGCTGGAAAACTCGTATGTGCCAGTCGTCTCACCAGTGTCCTCAGATGAACTGGGAGTCAGTCTTAACGTGAATGCTGACACCGCGGCAGGATCGCTAGCTGGCGCATTGGGAGCAGATAGATTGATTTTAATGACAGATGTCGATGGCGTTCTAGCACATTATCCAGATCCGGAATCGTTGATACCGGAGTTGACATCGGGTGAAGTTGAACAACTATTACCGAAAGTGACCGAAGGCATGATTCCTAAACTTGAGTCCGTTCTTAATGCGATTAGTCACGGCTGTGCAAGTGTCCAAATCGTGAACGGAAGTACGGAACATTCGCTAAGGAATGCGCTTGCCAAAGGCAGTCACTCAGGGACGGTGATCACACAGTGAAATCAAATTGGAATGACGTTTTTCTCAGCACTTATGGAACACCCACCGTGACTCTCGTTCGAGGTCAAGGATCACTTGTCTGGGATTCAGATGGGAACGAGTACGTCGATTTGCTTGGCGGAATCGCGGTCAACATTTTGGGTGTTGGCCACCCGAAATTTGTTCAGGCAGTTACCGAGCAAGTTGGACAGTTGGTTCATACTAGTAATTTGTACATTAATGAACCCTCCGTCAAATTAGCTAACAAACTAAAGGAGTTGGTGGGCTGCCCTGACGCAAAAGTTTTCTTCTGCAATTCTGGGGCGGAGGCAAATGAGGCTGCCCTGAAACTCTCCCGGCTAACGGGTAAAAGTGAAGTCGTCGTGGTCGAGGACAGCTTCCACGGTCGAACCATGGGATCCTTGTCACTTACTGCTCAGCCCGCAAAGCAGACACCTTTTGAACCCCTTCTCAGCGGTGTTACGGTCGTGAAAGTCAATGATCTTGATGCCCTTAGAAAAGCAATCACAGCGTCGACCGCAGGCGTCTTTCTGGAGATTATTCAAGGCGAGGCAGGGGTTCGATCTCTGACCATCGACTTCATTCGCGCTGCTCGTGAATGGACTAAAGAAGTTGGCGCTTTATTGATTGTTGACGAGGTCCAAACAGGGATTGGACGAACTGGATCTTGGTGGGCTCACTCGGAAAGTGGAGTTATCCCCGATGCGATGACGCTCGCGAAAAGCCTGGCCGGAGGACTTCCCATCGGTGCACTCATCACTTTTGGAGACACTTCAAGCTTGTTCACCCCAGGTTCGCACGGATCAACTTTCGGTGGTAACCCAGTTTCTTGCGCTGCGGCCTTGGCAGTAATTGATGTGATCGAGCAAGAGGGTTTGTTGTCTCGAGCCAATGACGTGAGTGCCGCTCTGCAAAAACAGCTGGTCGAAAGGTCTCACGGTTTGGTGTCCCATGTGCGAGGAAGAGGATTACTCCTGGCTGCTGAACTTAATGTCGTGGGAGAAAACGAATCGTCAGCCATTTTCGCAGCGAAGGCCACGGAAAACGGAATACTGGTAAATGCAGTGAGTCCGACGGCTATTCGCCTTGCACCCGCTTTAACAATCAGCGATTCAGAGATTGAGCAGGCCCTTCAGGCGTGGGAGAAGACCTGTTCATTCTTTATTGGGAATACATCTCTTGGGAAAAGAGATGTCTGAATCCAAAAAAGCTCCACAGACGGTGAGTTCACGTAGATCCTTGATAGCTGAATTGGTTAATTCCCAGAACATTCACAGCCAAAGTGAACTGTTAGAGCTCTTACAAGGTAGGGGATTCACCGTCACGCAAGCAACATTGTCTCGCGACCTTGAATCCCTTGGAGCAATTAAGGTTCACGGACTCAATGGGGCTCCTGCCCACTATGTCGTCTCACCTGATTCTGACACTTCTTTACGCGCAGAAGGCTCACAGCCAGCCCTCGTTCGTGCATTACATGAACTTTTGTTGAGTGCAGAATTCTCACAGGTCATGGTCGTGGTGCACACGCCACCGGGCGGCGCTCAGTATCTTGCAGGCCATCTGGATCGGAGCGGATGTTTCGATACTCTGGGGACTGTCGCAGGCGACGACACAATTTTCATGGTTGCAAGAGATGTCAAGCATGCGAAAAAGATTTGCAGCGAGTTGGTTGCATTAGCTGAGAGCGGGTCATAGAAGTGAGTGATACAAGTTCTTCAAAAAATAGTGAGAGCAGGCTCTGGGGTGGTCGATTCACGTCGGGACCCTCACCAGAAATGATCATGTTGAGTCGTTCGACACAGTTTGATTGGAAACTCGCTCCCTATGATTTGCTTCAAACCTACGCTCACGCTCAGGTATTGACTCGAGCTGGTCTCCTGACTGATGCCGAACTTGAGTTAGTCGCCCTGGCGATAGAAAAACTAGGTGCGCAAGTCGCCAATGTTGAATTCGTCCCCAACAGTGAAGATGAAGATGTCCATTCAGCCCTTGAACGCGGTCTCATCGGAATGCTCGGTGATCTGGGTGGGAAACTTCGAGCTGGCCGAAGTCGCAATGATCAAGTTGCCACGGATTTCAAAATGTACCTGCGCGATCATGTGCGGCAAATCGCTCGCGAGATCATTGCCTTGCAAGAAGCTTTTCTTGAGCAATCTCAAGCAAATGTTTTGACTTTTTCTCCAGGTTTCACGCATCTGCAGCATGCGCAACCCGTGTCGTTTGCACATGAACTGGCCAAGCACGTACATGCGTTAGGTCGAGATCTCGAGCGACTATCTGATTGGGATTCCCGGGCTGCCCGCTCGCCACTTGGCGCAGGGGCCTTGGCTGGATCGAGTTTGGGCTTGGATCCCGAGTTGGTAGCGAGCGCACTTGGATTCGATAGCGCGATGGGTAATTCAATTGATGCAGTCAGCGATCGAGATTGGGTAGCTGAATTTCTTTTCGTAACTGCAATGCTCGGTGTTCACCTCTCCCGGATCGGAGAGGAAGTGATCTTGATGGCATCGCGTGAGTTTGGTTGGGCCAAATTGGATGATGCCTGGTCCACCGGATCGTCCATCATGCCCCAGAAAAAGAACCCTGATATCGCTGAATTAGCGCGTGGAAAATCAGGTCGACTGATCGGAAATCTCACTGGCTTACTGGCGACACTAAAAGGACTGCCGTTCGGGTATAACCGAGATCTACAGGAAGACAAGGAGCCAGTCTTTGACACAGTGGAGCAACTGCTTGTTCTGTTGCCTGCGATGACCGGGATGATCAGGACCCTGACTTTTAATGTAGAACTTATGGCCGCCAGCGCTCCTGCTGGTTTTGCATTAGCAACCGATATCGCGGAGTGGCTAGTACGCGAGGGTGTGCCCTTTCGCAGTGCGCATGAAATTGCCGGCAGATGCGTTCAGGTAGCAGAAGGGAGAGATTGTGAACTCTGGGATTTATCAGATGAGGAACTTGCCGGAATCAGTTCGTCGTTGAATCCAAGGGTTCGCGAGGTCCTAAATATTGAGGGAGCCTTGAGTTCGCGAGATGCATTTGGTGGAACCGCGCCCATCCGTATTCGAGAGCAATTGCAGGTCTTGTCAGAGTTGATATCTTCCGAACGAGCGCGCTGGAGCGATTGACTCTTATATTTCTACCAAGTGTTGCTATCCCCATCGATTATGCGCCAGCAATACCAAGCCGCGACACTTCGATAGGGTCGAAATACTTCGCCTTGGTTATCAAGATTTTTAGGCTCAACGTAGTCAGCAAGATCATGTATTTTTTCCCATCCGCGTCGCATTGCTAAATCGCCGGTGGGCCAAATATCTAAACGGTGCAAAGTGAACATGAGAAACATCTCAACGGTCCATCGACCAATACCCCAGAGTTTCGTCAATTCACTAATGATCTCGTGGTCACTTAACTTCGGATCAGAAAAGTCATAATCGTTCACGTGCCACGCGTGTGCCATTTCCTTGATCGTTCGAGTTTTTGCTCCAGAAAGTCCTGCCGATCTAAGGTCCAAGTCAGCAACATCGCGTATTTTTGCGGGTGAGACATCGCCGTTTAATGCAAGCGTGAAGCGAGCGGTGATTGTGTCGGCGGCCTTCACTGAGAGTTGTTGTGCGATTACGGAGTTGACAAGTGCTTGAAAGTGGTTGACATCTTGATATTTCTTTCGACCAATGTTGCACAGCGGACTGCTTTCAATAATTGATGTAAACGCAGGATCAACTGCCAAAATGTGTTCAGCAGCTTTGCGCATTTTTTGTGCTGAGTGGCCCACGGGGACATGCTCTCACTGGCTGATTCATGGGATGACTCCGCCGGGTGTCACTCGTTGATAAGTCAATGTCGATGCGACAAGATAGGGGAGTGAACTCAGCCTCCAACCACCAAGGAATCATTGCCGAACTCCAATGGCGTGGGCTCATTGCACAAAACACAGACCTAGAAGCACTCACCGAGGCGTGTTCGAATCCCATCACTCTTTACTGCGGTTTTGACCCCACCGCACCGAGTTTGCACCTGGGAAATTTAGTTCAAATTCTAACTGTTCGACGCTTCCAGCAATTTGGACATAAGCCATTGGCCTTAGTCGGCGGAGCCACCGGTTTGATTGGAGACCCTAAAGAGTCGGGAGAAAGAACCCTCAATTCCGCTGACCTTGTTGGGGAGTGGGTTGGTCGAATTCGCACTCAGGTGGAGCGCTTCTATGATTTTGACGGACCTAACCCAGCCAGAATGGTGAACAACCTTGATTGGACCAAGGATCTCAACGCAATCGAATTCTTGCGCGATATTGGCAAACACTTCAGTGTCAATCGAATGTTGGATCGAGAGGCTGTCGCGGCGAGACTTGCTAAGGATGGAATTAGTTTCACAGAGTTTAGCTATCAGTTACTTCAATCATTTGATTACCTAGAGTTGTTTCGGCGGTATGAATGCATATTGCAAACCGGTGGATCAGATCAATGGGGCAACATCACTGCCGGAGTGGATTTGGTGCGACGTGTGGAAGCCACAAGCGTTCACGCTCTCACCACTCCACTTCTGACGAGGGCTGATGGCAATAAATTTGGTAAAACTGAAAGCGGCACGGTTTGGCTCGACCCTGCGTTAACAAGTCCATATTCGTTTTTCCAGTACTGGTTAAACGCTGACGACCGCGACATTCCCAAGTTACTAAATACATTTAGCTTTAAATCAGAGTCAGAAATTGCTGAATTGGTGAAGGCAAGTATCGATAGTCCACAAGAGCGAGCAGCGCAAAGGGCGCTGGCTGTGGAGCTGACCGAGCTTGTGCATGGAGAACATGAATGCATGGGCGCTCAGAATGCAGGCAAAGCTTTGTTCGGCGGTGGAGATCTTGCGGAGTTACCCGAATCGACACTTGAGGCAGCGTTGACCGAGGCCTTTTTGTGTGAAGTGCAAAAGAGTGAAGTAATTGACGAGAAATTGCCGGCTCTTGATGAGCTTCTCGTTCGCAGTGGATTAGCGCAAAGCAAGAAAGCCGCTAGACGAACAATTGCAGAAGGAGGTGCCTACGTGAACAACATTCGTATAGAGCACGAGGACTTCCAGGTGCCTGTTAGTGATCTGCTATTTGGACGTTGGGTAGTATTAAGGCGCGGTCGCAAGGCGTT
>CAMCYV010000014.1 GCA_945885645.1 Bifidobacterium breve
AACACCGGGAATTACTTCAACCTGGTGATTCATCCGCGGGTCACGAACCAGGTCCCACCGAGATCCAACGGCTCCGTATTCCTCATTCCATGCGCCGATCACCAGCCGCGGTATTCGAGACATGGTGATCGCCCCGGCACACATCGGACACGGTTCCAGGGTCACATACATTGTCGAATTGAGAATTCTCCAGTCATTCAATTTCGCTCCGGCCTCACGTAACGCCAGAATCTCTGCATGCGCGGTTGGATCTTTGAGTTGCTCGCGGGAATTCCCTGCCCGTGCAATCACTTCACCCTTGTCGGAAACAATCACTGCGCCGATAGGGATGTCACCTCGAGCACCTGCGAGCTTTGCTTGCTCCAAGGCTTCGCGCATAAACGCTTCGTTCACTTGTTAATAATCTTCTTCCATGCCAGCTCGGCGCCAATGCGTTTGAAGACCTCCGAGATTTGTTGATCTGGCTCAAGATCAGGGTTTTCGCAGATCATCGATAAATCTTCTGCTTTCAGGCCAAAGTTAGCCAAAATATTGAGGTCCCCAATAGCTTCATACTCTTCGAGATCATCTTCCTGCCACTGAAGATCGATTAGGTCAGCCGCATCTTCAGCGATATCCCAGTCCAGCAGCGCAATGCCGTCGCTGATGAGCGCTTCCGTCTTTCGAGGATCACTCCGCAACAAAATAAAGAACTCACCCGATACCCCAACTACCGCGTAAACGCCGCCTTCACCGGGGTACTGCCGACATAGATCCAACAGGTCATCAAGCACGATTGCCTGACGCGCGGGTACCTTAATTGCATTCCAGATCCCCTCTTCCCGCCACAAAATGGCACTGTAATCAAGGTCTTCGATACGTACCTGTTCTGTTGCCATGTCTTAATAGTGACATGAGGCCCACGGAGAATGCGACCTCTATCCATTATTCGCGGGTGAGCGCCGACATTGCACTAGTCTTGCCCGCATGCACACTCTGGTAATTGACCATCCACTCGTTGCCCACAAGATGTCGCGACTGCGCCGTGAGCAGACTTCATCGGCCACATTTCGCCTCCTGACCGAGGAACTGGTCACCCTTCTGGCCTATGAAGCAACTCGTGGACTCGAGGTTGCCGATGTCGCAATCACAACGCCCGTTAGCCCCACCACGGGTCAGGAAATGTCTGAGCCCTTGCCACTGGTTGTGCCCATTTTGCGGGCCGGGTTGGGAATGCTCAACGGAATGGTGCGTCTGATGCCAACAGCTGAAGTTGGGTTCCTGGGGCTCGTCCGCGATGAGGAGTCCCTAACCGCATCGATCTACGCGGATCGACTGCCCGACGACATTCACAATCGCCAGGTCTTCGTCCTTGACCCGATGCTGGCCACCGGCGGAACCCTCATTGCCGCAATCGACATCCTGTTGGAACGCGGAGCCAAAGATGTCACGGCAATTTGTTTACTCGCTGCGCCCGAAGGCTTGGCACGGCTTGAGAAGGCATACGGAGACAGGGCAGAAAACGTAACCCTCGTCATTGCCGGACTCGATGAACGACTCAACGAAAAGGGTTACATCGTTCCTGGGCTCGGTGACGCAGGTGACCGTCTTTACGGAACTGTCTAATACCGGGAAACTTTTCGAAATTAGCACCAGTGTCGAGGTCTAACGGGAGTACGTGTCCTATTTCTCATTTCGCCCCACTTCCCTTAACCTTTAACCGTGATGCTCTCCATGTTCGTTCTATGGTTAATCGTCTTTGCGGGGATTGCCCGTAAATGGAGGTGGACTCCCGGATTGGCTGTACTAACCCTGCTTTGGACCCTCATAATTTTGCGGTTACATATGACCGACCCAATCCCGCTGAACTTTTAACCAAGATTTTCACGAGGAGCCGTCATGTCAGAAAAGCAGATACTTACCGACTCTCAAACACTTACTGTCGCCAGACTGATCAACATTGCGGCCCTTTTTGCGCTCCTCGGTGTACTTGCAGGCTCACTTCACCTTCAGTTTGGCGCGGGCGAACTTCCGTGCCCCCTCTGTCTTGTTCAACGTTCAGCCATGATCGGGCTTGCTGTTGGTCCCGCGATGAACCTGTTGTGGGGCATGAGGGCCCGCAATTACGCCTTGAGTATTTTGGCCGCACTTGTCGGTGGAGCAGGGAGCGCCCGACAGATTTTGTTACACATTGCAACACCCGGTGACCCTGGATTCGGTCCAGCAGTCTTCGGTTTGCACCTTTATACGTGGGCTTTCATCACTTTCGTCATCGCTGTTGCCGGCTGCGCGGTCCTGTTGATGTGGAACCGACCATTTGACCTCGGTGATACAGGAGTACTTGGCGAACGCCATGGGCATCGAACATTAACCCTGTTCATCACTATCTGGGGTCTGATGTGGCTAGTGGTTGATCTACTCGTGATCGGAATCTCGATTATTCCGCAATGCGGATTAGGGATGTGCCCCGATGATCCGCCGCCGGGTGCCGATCTCGGCGACATCGTTGGTTGGGCTCTGGTCTTGGGACTTGGAGTCCTAGCCGCAGTTATCGCCTATTTTGTAGAGCGGAGAATCGGCGATAACAAATCACTTGCGCAATAACGTCGACAGGTATCCATCGAAAATTCCAGCGACTTCACGACCACCAGGGGTTTTCACTTCAAAGACGGGTGTACCAAATCCTTCAGCCTGGGTGATCGCAATTCGCTCGGGAATGAACGGCTTAAAAATTGCCGTCTTTCCATAAATACTTCCCAACTCGTCTACTCGGTACTGGTGTTCCTCGGCCACCGAGCGCACACGGTTCACCACGATTCCAGCAAGTTTCAGATCTGGGTTGACCCCTTTACGAATCTCCTCCACCTCCGCAACGGCCCGCTCTACTCCCTGAGTCGCAAAGTAGGAAGGCGTGGTAACGATGAGGGCAAAATCAGATGCGGCCAACGCCTCGCGGGTGAGCGCGCCGAGTGAGGGTGGGCAGTCAATGAGAACAAGGTCGTAACCTTCAAGTTGCAGTAAAGCTTTTGCCAACTTTGGTTTAAACACTGCTCCCGGGTGGGTCCACGAGTCGAATCGGATCACGCTTGGGTGACTTACCAGTACATCCACTTCACCTGGACCAATCTCCCAATCGCAAGGGGTTAAAGCTGCCTCAATTTCCGCACGGGTGGGGTGCTCAAGGACATTGGCGACCGTTGTCTTGGAAGGGTGGGCTCGCAAAATGGAGGTTGCATTCCCCTGGGGGTCAAGGTCAATCACGAGGGAGGCAAGGCCGCGGGCCGTTGCCGCCCCTGCCAGACCCAAAGTCACCGAAGTTTTACCGACTCCACCTTTAAGGCTCAAAACACTAATAACGGGCATACGGCATATCTTTCTGGGTTCCCAAGGCGAGCGCAACCCACCTGTTCAATCTGGGTCACCCCACCAATTGACCCTTTTGGGAGATTCTGACCCGAGAAGGTAGTGTGAAACCATGCTTCCCGCCGTTTCCAAATACACCGCCGCCATAGCCGGTATCGGCCTGATCGCTGGAGTAACCCTCGTTACGTCCCCCCTACCCAGTGCCCACGCCTCAGAGGCGGTCGCGGTCGGTAACTGCTTCGACTACAAGTCCAGTGGGACAAAGGATCAAGCGGCGAGTGCCCCAGCTGTTGGCTGCGCCACGCCACATACCGCGCAGACCTACTGGGTGGGTACATTGCCAGAGAATTTTGGTGTTCCTGAGAAGGCCACGGCAGCAAGCCGGCTCAAGGCGACCCAAACCTGCACGAAAGACAGCATCAATGCCTTCGTGAATATTGTGGATCCGAAACTACCGACTCGATTGCAAAGTGTCTCAATTTTTCCCTCGCCTGCTCAATGGGATGCAGGTCAGCGTTGGGTGCGCTGTGATGTTGTCTTTCGGGAAGGGAAAAGCTACAAGAGACTGTCTACACCCATGGCCGAATTTGTTGCCGCCACCCCGGCAAGTCAACTAAATTTTTGTACATCGACGGTTCCTGGGAATAGAACAACGAGCGCATACCCGTGCACGAATGCTCAGAAAGACTGGATCATGATCCTTGAAAAAAACTTGGGAACAACTCCGACCAAAAAATTCCCGGGTGCACGAACTGTGGAAAATCAAACAAAACGGATTTGTGAAAATGCAGCCAAGCCTTATGTCACATTGAAGAAGTACTACCCGTGGTGGGCAATTTGGCCAGCCTCAGCCGGCTGGTCCCGCGGTGATCGAACGGCGCAATGTTTCGTTCCGTACAGCGAATTTGTTAAGAACACCGTCAGTCAATAACGGGTCTCTTGGGACCGATACCCCAAAAGATGTAATTCCAGAACCAGTCAGCCATTACCGAAACTCGGTTTCGACCACCCGCAAGATAGAACACATGTAAACCTAGCCATGCAAACCATGCGATCGTGCCGTGAAGCTTGATGCCATTGGGCATTTCAACCACGGCTCGACGTCGACCAATAGTCGCCATCTGGCCCTTGTCTTTGTAACTGAAAGGTTGCGGCTCCTCGCCTTTGAGTATTTTCTCAATACTCGCTGCGACATAGCGTCCCTGCTGCATTGCAACGGATGCAACCATGGGTAACGGACGATCCCCAGCGCCAATAACGTGCGCCATGTCGCCTAACACCCAAACATTGGGTTGCAACCTAAGTGTGTCCGAGACAATGAGTCGATTCGATCGATCCGTTTCCCCCAAAACGTTCCATTCTGCCGGTGCTGCTACCCCGGCCGCCCAAATAATTGTTCCCGCGGGGAGAACCTCACCAGACTTGAGGTGAACGTCCCCGGGATACATGCGGTCAACAGCACTGTCCACCATCACGTTCACACCCAATTCTTCCAATTCGCTCTTCGCATGTGCGGAAGATTTCTCTGAGAAAGAAGGGAGGAGTCTGGGTCCGGCTTCGACCAATGTCACCGCGCCATATTTGGCAACGTCAAGAAACTCACGGTGCATGCTTTTCTGCAGTTCGGCAACGGCGCCGGCAATCTCAACGCCCGTGGGTCCCCCACCAACAACGACAACGCGCAGTGATTCTTTTGGCCTCAGGCCCGTCTCAACATCTTCATACGTTTGCAGGAGTCTATTTCGAATGGCACGCGCCTGATACAAATCTTTCATCTGCATAGCGTTTTCCTGCACGCCAGGAATTCCAAACGTTGTACCGCCGCTGCCAACAGCTAAAACCAATTGATCAAAATAAAGGACTCGTCCATCTTCTAATCGAATGTTGTTTGCTTCCAAAGAGACTTTGACCACATCACCACGAATGAAATCGACACCGGGAATGGCCGAACGAACCGGGTAGGCGATGTCGTCTTCTGGCAGCCCGCCTGTTGCCACCTGATACAGCAGTGGAGCAAACAATTGGTACGAGTGACGGTCAATAACGGTCACGTGGACATTTTCCTGCTTTGCTAATTTAGCCGCGGCGGTAAGGCCACCAAAACCCGCTCCGATAACCAGAATTCTTGTTTTCGCTATTTCAGATTGGGCAGTCACTTGAGTGGGCTCCTTGGTTCGGACTCGGGAAAGGGGCTTTCCCCAACGGGCTCTGTGGCACTGAGACGCTCACATTGAGGCTCTGTGAGTTCAATACTCAATGAACGAACAATTGAATCTACGGTTACCGGCTTTGTTGCTCCCGGTATGGGAATCACAACCGGTGAAAGTTTCAATAACCAAGCAAGGGTGATCTCTTGCGCTGTTGCAATGTGTTCTTCACCAACAGCCGCAAACTCACTAAATTGCGAATCGACATCTTTGGCGTTGTCTGATCCGCCGAGCGGGGACCATGGCAGGAAAGCGATTCCCAGTTCGGTGCACCGGTCTAAAACCTCACGATTCTCACGGCAACGTGGTGAGAATTCGTTCTGCACAGAAACAACACCGCCGCTCCCTGGTCCCCCCAAAATTTCAAGGGCTACCTCAAGCTCAGGCAGGGTTGCGTTTGAAATTCCTACCTCACGCACCCAGCCGAGATCGCGCAAAGCCAGGATGCCCCGCATTTGATCAACGTAGGTTTCGCGTGGATCATGTCGGTGAAACTGATAAAGATCAATGACGGTGACACCCAATGCCGTCATGCTTGCCTCGCACGCCGCTTTCAGTCCTGACGCGCTTCCATCACGCGCCCAGATCTCGCCTTCGCCACGGGTGATACCACCTTTTGTCGTGACCAGGATGTTCGCGGTATCTGCCGGCCCGGTGTACAGGGACAAAGCCTCCGCAATCAACTCTTCATTGTGGCCCACGGTGTCCCACGTCGGCGCATAAATATTTGCCGAATCAATGAATGTGATCCCCGAATCAAGCGCGCGATGGATAGTGGCAATTGCCTGTTCTCGATGCGTCAGCATGTGAGTAAACGAAAGGGGCATTGCGCCAAGACCAATTGCAGAGACCTGCCATGGTCCTATTTGACGCTGAGGTAGGGGTGTAATGACAGCGCTCATAGGAGCAGTCTATCGCTCCAAGGATTATTTCTGCCCGTCTGAAAGTTCGTCAGCGGCTTCAAGCCACTGCAACTCAATACTGTCCTTTGTTTCATGTAATTCCCGAAGTTCTTTATCGAGCTGGGCAACGCGTTCAAAGTCACTCGCAAACTCGAGCATTTGGTCGTGGATCAACCCAATCGACGCCTCGAGTTTTGCCAGTTGGCGCTTATATTTGTCGGTCAATTTGCGAAGCTCCCGCTCCCTAGCAGGGGTCAGCTTCGAGGTGTCCTTGTCCTCACCCTCACTGCCTGAAGTGGGCTTGCCGGATGCCCCGGCCAGCATTTTCCTTCGAAGTTCCAAATACTGTTCAATTCCGCCAGGAAGATCTGTAAAGTTGAGGTCACCGATCACGGCAACAAAGTTGTCGCAGACCCGTTCTAAGAAATACCGATCATGGGAAATAATGAGAAGTGTTCCTGGGAAACCGTCGAGCAGGTCTTCCAAGGCAGCCAACGTCTCAACGTCAAAATCATTTGTTGGTTCGTCGAGTACCAAAACATTGGGTTCTGACATCAAGATCCGAGTCAGTTCCAAACGTCGACGTTCCCCGCCGGAAAGTTCACCCACTCGCGTGAATTGACCATCATGATCAAATCCAAGTCGCTGACACACTTGACTGGCGCTCATTTGCTTTCCTTTGCCCAGTTCAATGTAATTGGCAACGTCAGAGACCGTGTCGATAACTGTTTTACTCAGATCTAAATCAGCCAAATGCTGGCTCAATACTCCCGGTTTAACAGTGACACCTTCAACGCGTTTGCCGGCAAGCAGCGGGATTTCACCGAGAATTGATCGCAACACGGATGTTTTGCCGGCACCGTTTGGTCCCAAGATCCCAATACGACCACCCGGGGCGATATTCCACGTGATGTGATTAATCAAGGTTTTCGTCTCAAAGCCTATTTTGGCGTCATGGAGTTCATAGACAGTCTTACCTAAACGAGCGCTAGCAAACTCCAACAACTCGACTGCGTTGCGTGGTGGTGGCTCCGCTGCAATAAGTTCATTCGCCGCGTCAATGCGGAACTGTGGTTTGGTGGTTCGTGCGGGTGGGCCGCGGCGCAACCATGCAAGCTCCTTGCGCATTAGATTCTGCCGGCGCGCTTCACTCGCTGATTCCTGGCGCATGCGTTCGGCTTTTGCAAGTACGAAAGCGGAGTAACCGCCTTCATACTCCTCGACTTTCCCGCCGACAACTTCCCACGTGTGGTCACAGACTTCATCAAGGAACCAGCGATCATGGGTGACGGTGACGATAGCAATTTTTGGACGATTTTTAAGGTGCGCCGCAAGCCAATAAATAATTTCAACATCGAGGTGGTTTGTTGGTTCATCAAGAAATAGAACGTCAACTTCGCGGATCAATTGTTCGGCTAAGTAGGCGCGGCGGCGCTCCCCACCGGAAAGATCCGCGATCCTTCGATCCAGTTGTTCAGGACCAAAACCACCCAATAGAGCCGTCAGGGTCTCGCGAACAGCTGCATCACTCGCCCATTCATGTTCATCACGATTCCCCAGAACGTGACTGCGGATTGTCGCGTTCTCGGCGCTGATCCCAACCTGATCAAGTTCGCCGACAACCACACTTGCCCCGCGGGTCACTCGACCCGAATCGGCAGGTTCTGCTCCCGCGAGGACTCGCAGAAGCGTGCTCTTGCCCGCACCATTGCGACCGACAACACCGATGCGTTCGCCTTTGCTCACGCCGAGGGAAACATCACTCAATAAAGGGCGTTCCCCGAATGATTTCGAAACGTTTTCACAGCTAAGCAAATTGACTTGTTGGGGGGAGGACACCGACACATCATGCCGATATCACTCAAGTGCTTGTGTGGCGGACCCATTTTTGTTGCTAAATCTGCTGGATTTTGCTGACTCGAAATACGGGAATATCTCTCCCTATGTTGCGCTCATAAATGCGATAGGAGGACCAGGTATCACCGAGGGCAGCATAAATACGTGCCGCTTCCTCACCGTGAACCTCGACAAATTCTACGTCACTCGCTTCACTGTTTATCTCAATGCGACCCTTGTTGTGGGCTCTAACGTTGAAAACCCAACCGGGAATTTTCTCCTGACCCGCATTAGAGCCGGCGATCCCCCAACCACCTGAATCGGGAACGGCAAGTAACGGGGTTTTCCGCCACTCGCCACTTTTTCGACCCAGGGTTGTAATCCACACAACCTGCGCACCACCGGGGAAGCGACGACCAAGTTTTCCACCACTCACTGAATAAACAGCACGGTGAAGGATCGTTGTTGTACGCAGCGCCGTCCCCCACAAACGGTCATACGACTTAGAACCCACCGCTCAACCTTCCAACAATTTGCCGGCTGCAACATCAATCGCTGTGGCCAATTCAAAGTCAAGAGTTGTAATTCCGCCAGCGGAATGCGTACTCAGGGCAAATGTCACTTTGTTCAAACGAATATTGATATCAGGGTGATGATCCAACTCTTCGGCGATCACCGCAACCGCATTCACAAAATCAATGGCCGCGAGAAAACTGGGCGCCGTGAACTCTGAAGTAAGCAAACCCCCGTGTCTGGACCAATTCACGTTGCGATCAAGGAAAGACTCAACCTCAGGTTGCGTTGCAAGCTGGGGCATAAATGAACCTCCCTAAAGATCGATGCGAGTGCCGATCGAAATGATGCGCTCTTGAGGTAGCCCGAAGAAGGTCGCCGGCGGCTGACTATTGCGATGCAGATAAGCAAAGATTTTCTCGACCCACGCAGGTATCGAGCCCGCATTAGTTGCCACGAACCTACGCTCAGACAGGTAGTAGGTGGCCACGGATTCCCATTCACCCAGAACGCTCGCTCGAAGCACCATCGGAATATTGGCGGCTTCCATGTACCCCGTGTGAATGGTTACTCGACGCACACGATCCATAATCTCACGGACAGTTGGAGATTTTGTGGAGAATGGGACGCTTTCGGTAACAACGGTCGCGATGATGATGTCAGCTGGCATAACGTGTAACAAGCGCAGTTGGGTTGTAAGCGCGGCGGGGACATCCTCGATCTGCCCCGCAAGGTAGACGCCGATGCCGGGGGTACGAGTAGTGCTGCCACGCCTCACCCCCTCCGCGATTGGCTCCCATTTACCTTCATGTGATGCCATGTAAGAGTTCAAGGCTCGGTTACCGCCCCACCACGCAAGCATGGTGCCGAGCACGACTGCACCAAAGGCCACCGGGACCCATCCGCCCTTGAGTAAGTCTGAGAGAGTTCCCAACAGAAAGAAAGTGTCAATAATGAGGAATGCAATGGTGAGTGGCCACCGGCGATAAGCGGGCCAATGCCAGACCATCGTAGTTACCGCGTGGAACGCGATGGTCGTGATGAACATGGTTCCCGCGATCGCGAGCACGTACGCGTGTGCCAGAGCTGAAGAGGTGCGGAAAGCGAAAACGCAGGCGATGCACAGAATCCCCACGATGAAGTTGACCGCGGGAACATAGATCTGACCCTCGTGATCGGCGTGGGTGTGACGGATGCTCATGCGAGGCAGCAGTCCTAGTTGAATGCCTTGGCGGGCGAGGGAAAACACCCCCGTGATTAATGCCTGGCTCGCAACGATCGTGGCGAAGATAGCCAGCAGGACTAATGGCAGCGCCCACCCGGCCGGTGCTAGCGCAAAAAATGGGTTAGTGGCATTCTCGGGGTCTGACTTAACGAGTGCTGCTTGGCCCAGGTAGCACAGGACCAGCGAAGGCCCGACAAGAACAGCCCACGAAAGGCGGATCGGACGAGCCCCGAAGTGACCCATGTCGGCATACAGCGCTTCTGCACCCGTTACCGCAAGAATCACCGATCCAGCTAACGCAAGGGACTGCAAGCCATTATCGGCAAAAAATGCGATTGCATAGTGCGGCGACAAGGCGACGAAAACACTCGGGTCAGCCATCGCCTGCCATAGCCCCAGCCCACCGATCACCAAGAACCACAGAACCATGATCGGCCCGAAGACGAGTCCGATTGCGTGCGTCCCGCGGAACTGGAATGAGAATAGGGCCACCAAAATGATCACTGCCAACGGCACGGCGTAGGTCCCCAGTCCTGGGCGCACCAACTCAAGTCCTTCTGTTGCTGAAAGCACCGAAATGGCCGGGGTGAGTACTCCATCACCGAAGAGCAGCGCGGTACCCACCAGGATGAGTACAAAGAGCCAGCGCTCACGTGCATTCGGAGATTGCCGTACCTGTTTGGGAAGCAGGGCGAGCAGGCTCAAGATCCCACCCTCACCATGGTTGTTGGCCCGCATCACAAAAATCAAATACTTCACGGTGACCACGGCCATTAATGCCCAGAAAATCAGGGAGACAATTCCGAAAAGATCCGCTTCCGAACCTGAACCCTTGGCCACGGACTCTTTCAGTGCGTAAAGGGGGCTCGTTCCGATGTCTCCAAAAACAACTCCTGTTGCACCGATCGATAGGGCGAGGAGCGCAGGCTTACGTGAATGCGTGTCTGAAGCCACGGAGAGGAACATTACAACCGACGCCAGAACGAATACCCGTTGACCCCTGTTGCCTCAATAGGTTTGTGGCATCAATAGGTTTTTGAGTGGGTCGCCCCGGGCTCGAACCGGGAACCTACGGATTAAAAGTCCGCAGCTCTGCCATTGAGCTAGCGACCCCAACGCACCCGTGAATCCTATTGGCTGCTCATACGTGAATGAATCTGGTCCCAATCGCACTCAGGAATAACTCTTGAGTTTTCACGTACTGACCAGTACGTTCCAATACCGGATGTAAACCTAATGCGTGAATTGACGTACTAGCCGGGCTGCTGATTCAGGAGCGGTGGCGAAGAACATGGATGGTTCTACGAGCTCGAGTTCAAGGATGACCGGTTTGCCGCCTGAGTCTTCGAGAAGATCCACTCGAGCATATAAAGGAACTCCAAATCTTTGCGAAACGTAACCCATGATGGCTGTAGCCAACTCCCGTTGTTCCGGCTTTGGTTCGCGGGGTGAAATATCTTCTTTGACGAAAAGCCCATACTCTCTCTCTCCCTCCACGTTGGGGACAAGTAACGGGCCCTTGCGGATTGCATGAGAGTAATCGCCACCAATGAAAAGGAGAGCCGTTTCGCCGATTTCATCAACGGCTGTTAAGTAGGGCTGCACCATGGCGGTTTTCCTCTGCGAAGTAATTCGCTCAATCAAGTCGTGGGCCCTGATTCGGTAATCAGGATCACTCGTCCTCATCCGCATGGTGTCCCGGCTGCCACAGGAGACGGTCGGCTTCACTACGAAATCTCCAAGAAGTGGGGGGTCCCAATCACCGTGAGGGTCTGTGACGAATTGCGTTTCAACTATTGGGAATCCAGCTCCGGCTAAATCTTTGAGATAAATCTTGTTGGAGTTCCATAAAATGATTTCATACGAATTATGGATCCGAGACTGGTGCATCTTTACCCAGGTGAGGAATTCCTCGAGCCGACCTGAGTAGTCCCACGTGTCTCGAATAATGATGTGATCAAAGTCAACCCAATTAATTGTTGGATCAGACCAAATAGCCGGTGTCGCCTCAATACCCATCTTGTGAAAGAGCTCAACCAAAGGTTGGTCATCAGGATCAAGATCAGGCAGTTCCTCGCAGGTCGCGAGGGCTATATGAGGGGACACCGGCAAATGGTACTTAGTCTTTAAATTTAGGAAACGACAACCACGATGTTACGAGTTGAACCATCAGGATTAGTTACCGTGATTGTTGCAGTTCCTGCAGCAAGTGCCTTTGCGCCTGGATTAAAGATTGCACTGCCGTCATCGGAACCTTGAGTGATTTCAAGGACATCAGCATTGTCAACCGCAATGACCGTGTTTACTGGATCATCCACCACGATGTCGATCATGTCGCCAACTACCGCGGCGGCTTCCATCTGATCAACGGTAATGATTACTGGTGGAAGCATCTGGGTTGACTCCGAAGAAGTCGCAGTATCGGTTGCGCTCTCATCGCTACTTGAGCAACCAGCAAGAACTGTGACACCGAGGATGCCAATGGCACCAATTGCAGCGAACTTATTCATGGTTTTCATGTATTTCTCCTAAGTCGTTGGCCGTATTGGCCAGGTAATGGTTCGACGATTTGATGGAAAAAACGGTTCCATCAAATCATGGAGTTGAGCTGGTCAACACGAGCTGCGTGCCGACCGCCTTCAAATGTAGTGGACAGAAAGACCGCCAAGGCTTCTTGAGCTGTTGTGGGATCACTCACACGGCCACCGAAGCAAGCAACATTCGCATCATTGTGCGCTCGTGAAAGTTGTGCATCTTCGACCGTGCGAATTACCGCTGCACGAATCCCGTGAATTTTGTTTGCGGCCATGCAGATTCCTTGACCACTGCCGCACACGGCAACGCCTACTTCCCCTTCACCCGCTGCCACTAACCTTCCGAGTTCAGCCCCAAACTCTGGGTAATCGGCGCGTTCTTCCGTGAATACCCCAACGTCATGGACCTCATGGCCCATCTCGAGCAGCCAAGAACTCAGAGCACTCTTTAACTCAAATCCCGCATGATCACTTGCCACTGCGATCTTCACATTCTTCTCCCAGTCACACTTTGCCTTCGCTTCGCCTAGCCTGCCATGACAGTATCCTCCCGTGAATCAACCCCCAAGCAATGAATCGCGACCCGGGGAAAAAGTGATAGTCGTCGTCGGGAGCCTCAATACAGACTTTGTTGTCACCCTCGATTCCTTTCCACAGGCGGGTGAGACTGTTTTGGGAGAAACTTTCGAACAGTTCCCTGGCGGCAAAGGTCTCAATCAAGCCGTCGCGTCATCACGATTGGGCGCCAATGTCGCGATGATTGGTGCGGTTGGCAACGACTCCTTCGGAGATGCGCTCCTCGCCACTCTCGCCACTGAAGCCATCACTTCCCATGTCGAAAAAATAACAGAGTCCAGCACAGGAATTGCTCTGATTGAAGTGGCCGCCTCTGGCGATAACAAGATCATCGTGGTCTCTGGTGCAAACAGCATGCTCACTGAAGAAATAGTTGAATCCTCATTGCGCGAGATCGCAACCCACCAACAAATCGGTCTCGTACTCACTCAAGGTGAAGTGCCTGTCGCAGCAACCCACAAAGCCCTCAGTGTTGCGAAAGAACTTGGCGCAATAACGATTTTGAATCCCGCGCCAATTCGTGATTTCCCCTCATCAATATTTCCCCTAGTTGATTATTTAATTCCCAATGAGCTCGAAGCCAGAGAACTTGTTGAATTAGAAGGTAACTCATTTAATTCTATGTTGGATTTTGTCGAATTGGCATCATCAATTGTGAATTTGGGTGTTGGCACTGTCGTAATCACGCGCGGCGAAAAAGGTGCAGTGTGGTCCACGGCTACGGCATCTGGCCAGGCCGCCGCATTCCGGATTGTTCCCGTTGACTCTGTTGCGGCAGGTGATGCATTTTGTGGCGGACTTGCCGTTGCGCTCAATGAAGGCCAGCCATTGAACGAAGCACTGCGTTGGGCAAGTGCCGCAGGTGCAATCGCTGCAACACGAGCTGGTGCTGTCACGTCACTTCCGCAACGATCCGAAGTTGAAGGGCTCCTCACATAGACCCACGAATCAAATGCGGGGCTGGTTCAGTTAGGGGGCAGGGAATCCGACTGTCACGGGAACACCATTGCGAGTGATGGTCACAACTCCATCTCCTATTTGCACGGGCACACTCTCGGCAGATCCGCGGGGGACAAAAACGGTTAGCATCACTTGTCGTTCACCCTGACGCGGGACGGTGGTCGAACGCGACATGACCGTCCCGGGTGCTTTGACTCCCCAATCTGTGGTGTGCCAACCAATTGAAGAATCATTTGTTGCTGATCGCAAGTTCCAGTCACCAACACCGGCCTTAATCACGTCAACTCGTTGATCACCAGCGACCAAAGTTAACTGGCCCTCGACACCCTCGACTCCAATCCCTGGTCCAATCTGCCAGCGTTGGATTACCTCGCGATTCTTGTAATTCTCTCGTTGCTTCTTGGGAACCTTGGCCTTAGCCGCATCAATATAGTCAGCGACGACAAGCACATCACTTCCACGAACGTAAGTAACGCAACGCGTTATTTGCGTGTTCGTCCAAGTTTGGTCAACCAAGCATGAGTAGTCATTTCCACCTACAGCCGAATCCGAGGTGCTCATAGTTTTAACGACACCTTTCCAACGGTTGTATTTTGTGTTGGAAACCGCGAACGTCGAGTGGGCGGCACGTGTTTTGATAAATGACCTCAATGAACTTGAGTCATAACGATAGGGACCAGGGTCGGAAATCCACGAAACACCGCGTGAGTAAAAACTGAGCGATCCACCATCGTCATGTGTGTGTGCAGTCCCGGGCCGCACACCCTTGTACCTGAGAGAATAAAAACTGTCAGGCACGCCCGCTCCACTCGGCGCCCAGGAGTAACGCCCGAAAATGTAACCGCCGTCGAAAGCCGAGTAGACGGGCATCGGTGAAGTTCCCGTTGCGCCTTTTGTCCGCAACCATTCTGCGGTCGAGTTACCGACGCCAAAGTTACTGCGAAGTTCTACAGAAGCCGTGTCGCCGAGTGATTCAATTTTAAAATCAGGGCGCACTGATTGCGCGACAAATGCGTACAACGATTCACGCAACTGCGGGATTGGTTCATTGGGTATTCCGCACGTTACAGCTGCCGCCTCGACCCGGGTAAGAAGTTGCTCCATGTACATGGCGTACTGCGGGGAACCTTCGACATCACTGCCATCGTTATTGATTACGCCACGAGCAACGGCAACTAAGTTTCTCCACACAGCATCTCGCAGGTTTGGATCGCCAACAGAGCAGAAAGTCGCCAATGCTCCTATTTGCCGCACGAGATCCGTGTTATTTGCACCGATCGTGATATCGGCACCACCCCGGAACGACTTCCACATTGAAGTGGCATCGCGCACTGCGGCTTGCTGAATTACCGGGTCCTGCAAAGTTTGCCAGGCACATGTCAGGGTTTGGGTTCGCAGCCCACCATAAATCGAAGCATCAACCCAATAGGAACGCTCACTTTGGTGATCCTCAATCCAGTAGTACATTAGTTGACGAAAGCGGTCAACCATCGATTGATTTTGTTTATTCACCCCTCGGAATAAAAGCGGCAGTGCCCAGTCCAAAGAATTTATGTGGCGATTACCCGAAAGGTCCGCTGAGGACTGTGAACGCCAGTTGGGCTTTTCGTCGAGTTTGTACGTCCCACCTTTTCCCAGATCTACTGTACCGGCCATCAGCGCTTGCGCCTGGGTTCGCTGCTTGCCCACCGACATCGGAAAAAGGCTGGTGCACCAGGTGCCAAGTGAAGTGGGCATGATCGGTGGTGCGGAAGCAGGTGTAGGAGTGGGAACCGGCTCAGCAGTAACTGTGGGGGCTGGAGCGGGGGCGTCTTCCGCGTAGGCCGCTGACCCATAAGTTGCCAAAGAAAGCGCACCACACACCATGACGGTGGTTGTAATTGCTAGGGGAAGTCGACCTCTAGACCGCAGCGACCACATGACACCTATCTTCACCCCTGAGAGGAGGGGTGCGTTACGTCGGGGTCGAATCAAAGGACGCAGCCCGCTCATTAGCTGCCTTCATTGAGGGAGAGGTCGGACCAAGCACCCAACCAAGACTTCCCAGCATCCCAGCGACTACAGGTTTAACAACCGTAAGTGGAATTGTGGGTAATCCCAACAAGTCACGCTGATATTTCGGCATTGTCGCCGTGGCACCCGCAAAAAGCGCACTGTAGGGGGGCTTCGCCGCCAACGGGACCGGGGCATTTCGCACAAATTTCGCCGTACGAAGTGCTCGCTCACCACCGCACAGATCTGGCTTAAACGCATTGAGTTGATCTTGCAGCTCATCAAAACTTCGTGGTGGATCGGTGACACCTACCAACTCACCGGCGATTGCCCACTCGCGAACGTATTGATCTGGCCCGCCTGGGATTGATCCGCCCCAAACTAAATGCGTTGATAAAAACGAATCTGTAAAGGCAACGTGCACCCATCTCAAAAGATCAGAGTCCGTTGCCTTGTAATCTTTTTCTGCACCCTGTGCAGTGACATAAGTCCCGTTCACCTTTCGATGCATTCCGCGGACCCGCGCGCATTCCCGCTCTGCCATTGACGTGTCACCAAACGTCACAACGGTCAGCCACTGGGTAGTACCCGAGAGGCGACCCAATGGGTCGGCTTCATAGCGCGAGTGTTCGTCAACGCCCGCGAGGGCTCCCGGGTGAAGTGCCTGCATGAGTAGTGAACGAACCCCGCCAACGAGTGTTGGCAGTGAACCGTGCACAGCCCACGCTGCCGAACCGGGGCCAAAAAATCCTTTGTCAGTTCCACCGCTCAACTGGGTCACCCACTCGGGTGCACCGTTGGATTCGCCAGACACCATCCGCCTAAAGCCCGAGGCGGTCTTCTCGCGCGCGATGGAAACAGGATTAATCACAATCTAACTGTGCCTAAAAAAAGCAAGATGTGCAATTTGAAAGGTGAAGGACTCCAGAAATGGACTGAGCCCGCCGCGGAGGAGGTTGCGGCGGGCTCAGGCTGTGCCATTCATTCACCTGAATTGTTAGCTGGTTGGTTCAGCCGCCGTCAGGGTCAGTGGGACCGTCAGAGTTTGACCATTGCGCAATACGGTGAGTTCAATTTGATCCCCTGGTGCATTTGAACGAATCGCAACGATTAGTGCGGTTGAATCACTAATCAGGTTTCCTTCCACCTTGGTAATGACATCACCCTCTTGCAGGCCAGCAGTGTCAGCAGGTGATCCTGGGGTCACCTCGGCTATCGCTCCACCCGGTCCGGCAAAGCTCATGTCGAGTTGAACACCGATGATCGGGGTTTGTGACGTACCGGTATTAATGATTTCGTCGACAATTCTCTTCGCAGTATCAATGGGGATGGAAAAACCAAGCCCAATGTTGCCTGATGCATCTCCCATGCCCAGTGTTGCAATCGCAGAGTTAACCCCGATTACTTCACCCATTGCATTAACAAGTGGGCCACCGGAGTTACCCGGATTAATTGCAGCATCCGTTTGAATCGCGTTAATGTAGGCCGTATCACCTTGACCACCAGCAGTCACCGGACGATCCAGTGCACTGATGATTCCTGAGGTCACGGTTCCTTGAAGGCCAAGGGGTGAACCAATCGCAATTGCGGTGTCACCAACATTGACTGCGTCCGAACTACCGAGTGTAAGTGCAGTCAAATCATTACGATCAACCTTTACAACCGCAATGTCATAGCCTGGATTAGCACCAACAAGTTTGCCGGTAGCCGTTGAACCGTCAACAAAAGTCACGTCAATTGTTCCACCGTCACCGGCATCACCCACAACGTGATTATTAGTAACGATGTATCCGTCAGAACTCACCACGAACCCAGTCCCGGTGCCTTCCCCCTGTGAACCGGAGACGTTCAGTTGAACCACTGAAGGTTGCACAGCTGCTGCGACAGCGGCGATTGAACCCGCGACCGGTGTCGCCGATCCACCGGTCGCAACCGTGATGGACGAACTCGAATTACTCTCGGCGACCGTGTAGCCGACAGCACCACCTACGGCGCCACCAAAGAGTGAGATAAGCGCGGCACTTGTAATCAACAATCCGACTCGGGATTTGTCCTTCGGCGCTTCACTTGCGGGTTCTGAAAAATTGGGGGTTGAGTTAAATGGTGGAAGGGTCGTTGTTTCTTCCGTAGACAAGATCTCTGGTGTAGTCGTCATTTCATTCCTCCTGGTTTGTTTCCTGTACCCATTAGAGCGAACCGCTGCAAATTCGGCTCCGCGAAAATCGCGAATTGACCAAGCCCAAACACAATCTTTACCGTTCCCTTACATAACTCTCCAAGAACTCCCACGGCTAGAGTTCGACCGTGCGCAAAGTCAGCAGTCCTGCAGAGGCAGCCCACACGCTCGCGCGGGGGAATTTGGCGATCCGTCCCACCGAAACGGTGTACGGGCTCGGCGCTGACGCTGATAACCGGGAAGCCGTCGGCCGAATCTTCACTACTAAGAGCCGTCCGGCGAATCACCCAGTAATCGTTCACATTGCCCAACAAGAACACATATATATGTGGGCAACCGATATCCCCGAATACGCGATAGACCTAGGGACAGCCTTCTGGCCGGGACCGATGACCATTGTTGTGAAGCGCCTGCCCAGAGCTGGTGGCTACCTCACCGGAAGCCAGGAGACAATCGCCCTGCGCGTATCGAGTCACCCGGTCTTCCAAGAAGTCCTCGCCGAACTAGCACGCTCCAAAAATGATCCATCAGTCGGGATTGCCGCACCGAGTGCGAACCGATTCGGCAGTGTGAGCCCAACAACACTTGCGCACGCAATCGAAGAACTGGGGGGTTACCTCACGGACGAGGACGTAGCACTCGACGGAGGCAGTTCACATGTTGGTGTTGAATCAACAATCATCGATGCAACCGGAAATCAACCAATAATTCTTCGTCACGGTGGAATCACTGCTGAAGACATTGAGTCGATTGTTCGACTTTCCCAAAGTGAAAGTGACGTACGAGCACCCGGCACTCTTGCATCCCACTACGCCCCCAATAAGGAATTGAAATTAACAACCCAAAGTGAACTCCTCGAAAAAACACCAGGCGCACTAATAGCATTGAGTGATATCAAAACTCCCATCGGTTTTAACAGAATTGCAACACCTAAGAATGCGAATGAATACGCGCAAATTTTGTATTCGTCATTGCGTGATGCAGATAAGTCCAGTGAAGCCGTTATTTACGCTATTCCCCCAACCGGAGGCGGAATCGCTGCAGCGATTCGTGATCGACTTAATCGCGCGGCGACCAAGTAGTAAACATCAAAAGGACTATGCCCAACCTAATTCATGTAATCGTTCGTCACTGATCCCAAAGTGGTGTGCCACCTCGTGGACCACCGTGATTCTCACTTGAACCACCACTTCCTCTTCTGTTGAGCACTGTCGCAGGATCGGCTTGCGGTAAATAGTTATGCGATCAGGTAAAAAACCCGAATACCCCGTTCCACGCTTCGTCAAGGGAATTCCGTGATACAAACCCAATAACCCAGGTCGTCCCGACTTCTGTTCTTCAACGAAAACGGCGACGTTGTCCATTAACTCAGCCAGACCCGCGGGGATTGTGTCCAGGGCTTCACTGACCAGAACTTCAAACTGATCCAAGGGGACGTCAATCACTTCTGACCCACCACGCGTAAACCCTCACGCGTAAACCCTCACATGTGAGGCCGGCTGCCTCTCACGCAGGTCACTCCCCTACACTTTCCGAGTTGTACCAGGTCCCCATCGTCTAGTGGCCTAGGACGCTGCCCTTTCACGGCGGTAACGCGGGTTCGAACCCCGCTGGGGATACGGTTTCTGTACTCTGGAGATCACAAGTTTGGCCCCGTAGCGCAGTTGGTTAGCGCGCCGCCCTGTCACGGCGGAGGTCGCCGGTTCGAGCCCGGTCGGGGTCGCTTAGTTCGGAG
>CAMCYV010000015.1 GCA_945885645.1 Bifidobacterium breve
AACACTGGGTGGTTTCTCCGCAGTGTTCGCTATGGCAAACACGACCCCCGTTGCAGACACGGCCGGAGTCGTGGAACAAGTATGGAGAATTGGTCGGGAAACGGGTCTTGTTGACGTATTTCCCATCGGTGCGGTCAGCGTTGGCTTACATGGTGAGGCGTTGGCAGAGTTGGGTGCTATGGCGGCATCTGCCGCAAAGGTTACTGTTTTTAGTGACGACGGAAATTGTGTTTCCGATCCACTTCTCATGCGACGCGCCTTGGAATATGTCAAAACATTCGATGGAGTCATTGCCCAACACGCCCAGGATCCACGCTTAACCGAGGGCGCCCAAATGAATGAAGGGGAACTTTCGGGCGTGCTTGGTTTGACGGGTTGGCCTGCAGTTGCTGAAGAAGCAATTATCGCCCGCGACGTTCTCCTAGCCTCACACGTTGATTCGCGACTGCACGTATGCCATGTTTCAACATCGGGAAGCGTGGCAATTATTCGATGGGCAAAGGAAATGGGGATCAGAGTCACTGCTGAAGTTACTCCGCACCATCTATTGCTCACGGAGGACTTAGTTTCGAGTTTTGATCCCATTTATAAGGTGAATCCACCTCTGCGCTCACGTGCGGATACCTTGGCATTGCGTGAAGCATTAGTTGACGGCACCCTTGATATTGTGGCAACAGATCACGCACCCCATCCACATGAATCCAAGGATTGCGAGTGGGACAGTGCCGCTTTCGGCATGTTGGGCCTTGAGACATCCCTTGGCGTGGTCGTAGCAGCGATGGCCGAAACACCTGATTGGAGTTGGCGTACTTTGAGTGAGCGTATGTCCAGTGCACCCGCGAAAATTGGGCGCGCGGTGAATCACGGACGCCCACTTGCCGTTGGCGAACCAGCTCACATTGTCCTAATCGACCCACAGAGGGCCCGCGAGGTCATCTCCACGCAACTTGCATCGCTCTCCGGCAATACGCCTTATGCCGGAATGACACTCCCGGTGACCGTGACCGATGTCTTTTTCAATGGAGTCCACCAAGTCAGGGACGGTGAGCTCAATGAATGAGTCCTCGATGGAAGTGACACAGTGGCCATTACGGCTTTTCTTGGTCGCTGTGATGGTGTTAATTATTTTGGGCGTACTTCTTCTCATGCTGCGTAGCTGGCGCAAAATGCGCAGGGGTGATCGATTCGACCTATTTGATTTACCTGCTCCCATGATTCATGCACCAGAAGGATTTATGCCGGGCGAGGAAATTGAAGCGCTATTTTTGGGCACCTCGGTGCACGGTCAATGGCTATCGAAAGTGCTGATCCACGATCTGGGAACGCGCTCTCGGGCACGGGTGAGTTGGGATTCTTATGGCATTTTATTTGAGCGCAGTGGTGCCTCAGATATCTATGTCCCACGGTCCAGTTTGGTTGAGGTGACATTGGGGTCTGGGATTGCAGGGACTGTTCGAGCCAAAGACAGTGTTGTAATTTTTGTTTGGAATTTAGGCGCTCACCGAATCGCAACCGGAGTGCGGGCAGATACCGCGCAGGGTCATCAGCAATTGATTGGTTTACTTGAGAGTGAGATGAGTGCAGAATGAAAAGTGCTGATCCGTCAGTTCTGGTCCTAGAAGATGGATACTCATTAGTGGGCAAAGGATTCGGTGCAAGTGGTAATGCTTTTGGCGAAGCGGTTTTTTCAACCGGTATGACCGGCTATCAAGAAACACTCACGGATCCGTCTTACTGTGGTCAAATCGTTGTTATGACTGCACCGCATATTGGGAATACCGGGGTCAACCCAGAAGACGGCGAATCCCGTCGAATGTGGCCCTCCGGTTTTGTTGTCCGAGAGTTATCACGCGTGGTCTCCAATTGGCGGGCAAGTGGCACTCTCGCGGACGAACTTGAGGCAAATGGAATTGTTGGAATACAGGGTGTCGACACCCGCGCCTTGACTCGCCACTTGCGTGATCGAGGTGCAATGCGAATGGGTATTTTTTCACATTCCACGGGCGAAAACCTCATGGAGTTAATCGCCGCCGTTAATGACTCTCCGGTCATGCTGGGTGCCAGTTTCACGGACGAAGTCACGACTGCAGAAAACTATGTGATCACAGCCCGGGGTGAGAAGCGAGCCACTTGCGTTGCCCTCGATTTAGGAATCAAGTCCATGACCCCCCACCGGATGTCGCAACGAGGTATTGAAGTCCATGTAGTTAACGCGAACACCACATGGGAAGAGATTCTGGCCCTAAAACCCGGTGGAGTTTTCCTGTCAAACGGACCGGGAGATCCAGCCACGGCGGTGGGCGCAATTGCGATAGTGCAGAAGGCCCTAGAAATGAAGATACCGCTATTCGGGATTTGCTTCGGGAACCAAATTCTCGGTCGAGCACTTGGCTTAGAGACTTACAAAATGCAATATGGGCATCGAGGAATCAATCAACCCGTGAAAGATCTCACCACGGGAAAAGTGGAGATCACCGCCCACAATCACGGATTTGCAGTTCGTGCACCCGAATCATTGGAGTTCAACACTGCTTATGGTCGTGCTCGAATTTCCCATATTTGCCTGAACGACAATGTCGTAGAAGGGATCGAGTTACTCGACCAGAATGCCTTCAGTGTCCAGTACCACCCTGAGGCAGCAGCAGGTCCACATGATTCCGACTACTTATTCGACCGATTTCTAGAAAAGATGGGTTCACATGCCTAAACGCGACGATATTAAGTCAGTCATGGTCATTGGATCCGGCCCAATCGTGATTGGGCAGGCCTGTGAATTTGACTACTCGGGTACCCAGGCGTGTCGGGTGTTGCGCGAAGAGGGGATTCGCGTGATTTTGGTCAACTCAAATCCTGCAACCATCATGACCGACCCAGAGTTTGCTGATGCCACTTACATTGAACCAATCACAACGCAGTACTTGGAATTAGTTATTGCTAAAGAACGCCCCGATGCACTTCTACCAACACTGGGTGGGCAAACGGCACTCAATGCTGCAATTCAATTGGATAAAGCTGGAATTCTGAAAAAGTACAACGTTGAACTCATCGGAGCCGATATTGAGGCAATCGAGAGGGGAGAAAACCGAGAAAAGTTCCGTAAAATCGTCCAAGAAATCGGTGCCGAGAGTGCGCGTTCGCATATTTGTCACACCATGCAGGATGCACTTGATGGCGTGACTGAACTTGGTTATCCCGTAGTCGTTCGCCCCTCGTTCACCATGGGTGGGGCTGGATCGGGAATCGCTTACAACGAAGAAGATCTTCTTCGCATTGCTGGACTGGGACTCGAGGCGAGTCCAACCTCTGAAGTTCTTTTGGAGGAGTCCATCATTGGGTGGAAAGAATATGAACTTGAACTGATGCGCGATAAAAATGACAACGTGGTTGTGGTTTGTTCAATTGAAAACGTGGACCCCATGGGTGTTCATACTGGAGACTCGATCACGGTGGCCCCGGCTTTGACCCTGACTGACCGTGAATTCCAAAAGTTGCGTGACGTCGGAATTGACATTATCCGAGCAGTGGGGGTGGAGACGGGCGGATGCAATATTCAATTCGCGATTAACCCTGACGACGGTCGTTTAATTGTTATCGAGATGAATCCGCGTGTATCAAGGTCTTCTGCACTTGCATCGAAAGCAACCGGGTTTCCCATTGCAAAAATAGCCGCCCGTCTGGCGATCGGTTATTCACTTGATGAAATTCAAAACGACATAACGGCTGAAACGCCAGCGTCTTTCGAGCCAACTCTTGATTACATTGTCGTCAAGGTTCCCCGCTTTGCATTCGAAAAATTTCCCGGTGCAGACACTACTTTGACAACAACTATGAAAAGCGTCGGCGAGGCGATGGCCATTGGCCGTAATTTCCCCGAGGCGCTACAAAAGGCATTGCGGTCAACCGAACAAAAGTCAGCGATTTTCACATGGCTTGAGCCACGAGATGCGGGCGAGATCCCTGCATTAATTGAAGAAATGAAACGTCCACACGACGGAAGACTCACGTTGGCTCAACGGGCCCTGTGGCTGGGTGCTACCAATGCTCAGATTCACGAGGCTACCAATATCGATCCATGGTTCCTTGACCAAATAGAACGCATCAACGAAATGGCAGATCAGATCCGTGAGAGTCGCGACCTCCTTGCGCCTCTTCTATTTGAAGCTAAGTCACTGGGGTTCAGCGACCTGCAAATTGCGGGACTGCGTGGCACGGGGGAGACGCGCATTCGTGAGATTCGGAAACAGTTAGGTGTCTTGCCTGTTTTCAAGACAGTTGACACTTGCGCCGCCGAGTTCTCCGCTAAGACGCCCTATCACTACTCGTCATATGACAGTGAAACCGAAGTCGTGCCATCGGAGCGTCGCAAAATAATCATCCTCGGCTCTGGTCCCAACCGCATTGGTCAAGGCATTGAATTCGATTATTCATGTGTGCACGCAGCCATGACTTTAAGTGAAGCCGGATTTGAAACCATCATGATCAACTGCAATCCCGAGACTGTTTCCACGGACTACGACACTTCTGACCGACTGTATTTTGAACCTTTGACATTCGAAGACGTTATGGCAGTGATTGATGCGGAGAGCTCAGCCGGGGAACTCGTGGGTGTGATTGTGCAGTTGGGCGGACAAACGCCCCTTGGTTTGGCTCGACCACTCGCTGATGCAGGAGTCCCCATTATTGGCACCCAACCCGAAGCAATCCACTTGGCGGAGGATCGAGAAATGTTTTCTCGGGTGTTAACGGAGGCGAAAGTCCCAGCCCCGGCACACGGAACCGCCAGATCATTTGAGCAAGCGAGAGAGATCGCGAATCGAATCGGATACCCCGTTTTGGTTCGCCCCAGTTATGTACTCGGCGGGCGTGGCATGGAAATCGTTTATGAAGAGGAAATGCTCAAGGACTATTTGGAGAAAGCGACTCAGATTAATCCAGAGCATCCGATTTTGGTTGACCGATTCCTCGATGACGCCGTGGAAATCGACGTCGATGCTCTCTTTGACGGAACGGACCTTTACTTGGCAGGCGTCATGGAGCACATTGAAGAGGCAGGAGTTCATTCCGGTGATTCGGCATGTGTACTTCCGCCGATCACATTGGGTCGTGAGGAAATCGACCGTATTCGAAAATCAACACATGCCATTGCTGCAGGAGTGGGTGTTCGTGGCTTAATCAACATTCAATTTGCGTTGGCATCCGATGTTCTCTACATTTTAGAGGCAAATCCACGTGCTTCTCGAACAGTTCCTTTTGTTTCAAAGGCGACAGGAGTACCGATTGCCAAGGCGGCTGCCCGGATCATGGCGGGTGAGACCATAGCGTCATTGCGGGCGATTGGGTTGCTACCCAAAGTTGGAGACGGTGGTCAATTGCCGCCTGGCAGTCCAGTTTCAGTTAAGGAGGCGGTTCTTCCATTTGGTCGATTCCACGGAGTCGATACCGTCCTAGGTCCTGAAATGAAATCTACGGGGGAAGTCATGGGAATCGATTCATCATTTGGTGTCGCTTTTGCAAAGTCTCAGGTAGCAGCTTTTTCTGGGGGACTTCCAACACGAGGAACGGCTTTCGTCTCTCTCGCCAATCGGGACAAGCGTGCAGCGATATTCCCGATCAAGCGACTCTCGGACCTGGGTTTCGACATCCTTGCAACAGAAGGCACGGCGGACATATTGCAGCGCAATGGCATTCCCGCGCGGGTCATCAGAAAGCAGTTCGAAGGGACAGGCGCACAGGGACAACCGACATCGGTTGATGCCATCAATAATGGAGAAATTGACCTCATCATCAACACTCCCTATGGCGTTGGCCCAAGAAAAGATGGATACGAAATTAGAACAGCCGCAGTTTTGCGTGGAGTTCCCTGCATCACAACCGTGCAAGGCTTAGCAGCCGCGGTGCAGGGGATCGACTCACTTATTCACGATCAGCCAGCCGTAAAGTCGATCCAAGAGCACGCACGGGGCGTAAATCGGGACGGCGTGTAGCGTGGCGCCCATGAATTCCGGGGCTCTGCAGGTCAATGGCGAAGTACTTGATGTTCAGCGCACCGGGAAGTACTTTGTGATGTCGGTGACGGCGCCTGGAATCGTGGAGAGAACCCAGCCTGGGCAGTTTGTCACCGTCGGTATGGGCGGCGAGGCGAGTTCCTTGATCCTTCGCCGAGCCTTTGCCATCCAGCGAGTGCACTCCCGTGGAATGTACGGGGGGACACTGGAATTCGTCGTTTCTCCTGTCGGCAAAGGAACGGAATGGTTGACCAAACTGCGTCGCCATGACCCTCTCAACCTGGTAGGGCCCCTAGGGAAGCCGTTCACATTACCCACGAAAGCCGTCTCCTGCGTCCTCGTTGGGGGTGGCTACGGTTCGGCACCCTTAATCATGTTGGCAGAAAGTCTGCGTGATAGGGGCTGCCGGGTTGACACCATTATTGGGGCTTCGACAGAAATGAAATTGTACGGAGAACTTGAATTAAAACGAGTTTCAACTTCACTCACTTTGACGACCGAAGATGGCACCGCTGGCATCCAAGGTCGGACCACCGATGCATTGGTAACGATCTTGGAATCCGCACAAGTGGATGTCGTGTACGCGTGCGGACCGATGCCCATGTTGGCGAGTGTCGCCGAGGAGTCAACTGCCCGTAAAGTGTTCAGCCAGTGTTCGGTGGAAGAGTCAATGGCGTGCGGAATCGGCGTTTGCATGACATGTGTACTCCCCATTGTGGGTGAAGACGGTGTAACCCGGATGCTTCGTTCATGTGTTGAGGGTCCAATATTTCGAGGTGACCGTGTGCGGTGGTCTGACATCGGCACCATCCCCGATGGCACACTCGGTAAAGAGGTATCCCAACCATGACGGGCGCGGTAATTGTCTACGGTAGGTCATCAGACCATTCCGCTAAGTCGGCTGTTGATTTCACCACCAGCGTGGGCTCATTAGATTTAATTGCACCAATATTGACAGCATCAGGTTGCGCTGCTTCTGGCCGCGAACTGGACAACTACTTTGACATCACTGCAATCGGTGGCGTTGTCACCAAGAGCATCATGTTGGCTCCGCGTTCGGGTCGAGCAACTCCTCGCATGGCAGAAACGCCAAGCGGCATGCTCAATTCAATTGGATTACAGGGTCCTGGAGTGGAAAGTTTTATCGAGAACGACCTAGCTTGGTTACAACAACGTGGTGTGAAAACGATTGTGTCAATTGCTGGGGGAAGCGCCGAAGAATTTGGCAAAGTTGCAGCCAAACTCCGAGTTGCGGGTGGCTTTGATGCAATCGAAGTGAATATTTCTTGTCCAAATGTGGAAGACCGTGGGCAAGTATTTGCCTGCCGAGCTGATACAGCAGCTCAGATTGTTCAAGTAGTTCGGCGAAATAGCGACAATAGGATCCCAATTTTTGCAAAGCTTTCACCCGATGTTACGGACATCGTCGAGATAGCCTCTTCCGTTGCGCAAGCGGGTGCGACAGGAGTTTCGGTAATCAATACGTTGTTGGGAATGGTGATCGACACGAATTCAATGCGACCTGCTCTTGCCGGTGTTACCGGCGGACTTTCCGGTCCTGCGATAAGGCCGGTTGCCGTTCGGTGTATTTGGCAGATCCGAAATGCGCTCCCCGATCTACCCATTATCGGAATGGGAGGAGTGCGCACTGGCCACGATGCGCTTGAAATGGTCCTGGCTGGCGCAAATGCAGTATCTGTTGGTACGACTATTTTTAATGATCCATCAGCACCAATGCGCATTCAAGATGAATTAGAGCATGAATTGCGCAGCCGTGGATTTACCAAATTTTCGCAGGCTGTTTCTTATGCGCATCGGGAAGTTGATCGCACGTTGCAAATTGATACACCAACTGATGCGGCAGACCACACTGATGAGGTCTGGGACTTCATCTCCGAGTAGTTGGTTCAGGAAAGAAGGCTCTTCATGGGAACTGCCCCAATCGCCGTTGCGCTTGACTCGCGCGAGATCGAAGTTCTGCGCGAATGGGTAGCTGAGACTCGTGAGATTGTCTCCACGCTAAAAATCGGATTGGAGACTTTTTATCGCGTCGGTGCTGAGGCGATTGAAATTGTACGCGAAAGTGGATGTGACTTGTTTCTTGATGTGAAACTACATGACATCCCCAACACGGTGGCTGGAGCCGCTGCGGCTCTTGCCCGCTACTCGCCAAAATACCTGACAGTGCACGCTTCCGGTGGACCAGAAATGGTGAGAGCCGCATGTACCGCTCTGCCTGAGACTTTTGTAACGGCAGTCACCGTGTTGACAAGTCTTGATGACCAAGTCCTGCGAGAAGTCGGGATCTCAACGCCAGCACTTGACACCGTTGTGCGCCAAGCAGTTTCGGCGGTTGAAGCCGGAGCAAGGGCAATTGTGTGTTCACCACATGAAGTGGCCCGGGTCCGCTCTGAAGTTGGCGGCGACATTGTGTTAATTACTCCCGGAGTTCGTCCAGCGGGTTCGGCACCCGACGATCAAAAAAGGGTGATGACCCCGGTAGAGGCACTCGCGGCGGGGGCGGACCTGCTTGTGATCGGTCGTCCCATAACCGGTGCGGAAGATATCAATTCAGCAGCTCTTGCAATTGCTCGGGAAATTGACCTATCGTGAAAAGACCAACCGAGGAATCACAACAAATTGCCCCATTGATTGTCGTCTCAGGGCCCTCCGGAGTTGGCAAAAGCACCGTGGTTGCCCGCGCGCTTGAGTTGAACCCAAAGCTGTGGCTTTCCGTCTCAGCCACTACTCGTGCACCTCGATTGGGGGAAGTTGATGGCGTTTCGTACTCATTTGTCTCCGATGCCCAATTTTCTGAGTTGGTTGAATCTGGCCACATGCTTGAGTGGGCACAATACGCTGGGAATCGTTACGGAACGCCCAGTGAACCGGTTCAGGCCAGACGGGAGGCTGGTGTGCCAGTTATTTTGGAAATTGAAGTTCAGGGTGCCCGCCAGGTTCGCGCGCAGGCACCCGATGCAACTTTGGTGTTCATCGCCCCCCCAAGTGTTGCCGAATTGGATGCCCGATTGCGTAAAAGGGGGACTGAAGACGAGGCGGCCCTTGCTGACCGGTTAGAGATCGCCCACGAAGAAATGGCGGCAATGTCAGAGTTCGACCACGTTCTGGTCAATGCCGATGTCAGCTCCACCGCAACCGCCTTGCTAGAGTTCTGTTCTGACCCCCGAAATGAGGATTCATGAACGCACGCCCTGAAGGCATCACCCATCCTTCTATTGACGACCTTCTGACCAAGACTGACTCGAAGTTTTCCCTGGTCAGTTACGCCGCAAAGCGAGCTCGTCAGATCAACGCTTACTACGCCCAATTGGGTGAAGGACTCCTCGAATACATCGGTCCACTGGTTGAGACCCAGGCTCAAGAGAAGCCACTTTCGATCTCCCTGCGTGAGATTGATGCGGGTCTGTTGACCTCTGCGCGGACATTCCCTGAATCACAGATTGCATCCGGTGGAACCGATAACGGTCTTACGGCCGCAAGCGTCGAGGTTGAGAAGGACTAACTTGCCTCGGGTAATCCTGGGCGTGTGCGGTGGAATAGCCGCATACAAATCCGTTGAACTTTTGCGCTTGCTCTCTCAAGCAGGATATGAAGTAAATGTTGTACCGACTCACAATGCTCTTCGCTTTGTTGGTATCCCCACATTTGAGGCGCTTTCGGGAAATCCCGTTAACACTAGTCTGTGGGATGGCGGCGGGAATGTGACGCATGTTGATCAAGGATTGTCTGCGGACCTTGTTGTCATTGCACCGGCAACCGCGGACTTTATGGCACGGTCATCGCGTGGAATTGCGAGTGATCTGTTGTCCAATATCCTTCTCACCGCAACCGCACCTGTGGTTTTAGCTCCTGCCATGCACACACAGATGTGGGAGCACCCGGCGACCAGAGCCAATGTAGCTCTTTTGCGCAAACGCGGTTACATAATTCTGGACCCAGATACCGGCCCGTTAACCGGATCCGACGTTGGAAGCGGTCGACTTCCCGCTCCGAAACAGATTTTCGATGCCATCGAAGCTCAACTCAATGCCAACACCGGAGCCCTCGTGGGTCGGCACATTGTGATTAGCGCCGGAGGTACCCAAGAAGATTGGGATCCGGTTCGCTTCATTGGAAATCGAAGTAGCGGTAAGCAGGGCGTTGCTTTGGCTCGAGCGGCACTAGCCGCTGGCGCTCGAGTAACTCTTGTCGCAGGGCACATGGACATTGACCCACCTGCGGGTGCTGAAGTGATTCGGGCACTTAGCGGTGAGCAGATGCACAAAGTTCTCGTCAGCCTCATGGGTGAGCAGCCCGACTGCGTAGTAATGGCTGCAGCCGTTGCCGATTTTCGGCCGGTTGCACAATCTGCGATAAAGATTAAAAAAGCTGAGGGCGTCCAGAGCATTGGCCTTGAGCAAACCACCGACATTTTGGCCGACATTTGTGCTCAACGAGGAGTGGAAGTCGCTCCACTCATTATTGGATTTGCAGCGGAAACCACGGCTAATCCTGACGAGTTGACCAAACTTGCACGAGGGAAACTTGCGGCCAAAGGCGCTAACGCAATAATTGTGAATAACGTCAGCGACGGCCAGATATTTGGCTCAGACAATACTGAAGTCTTATTGGTTGAGAGCCACAACGTGACCGGACCAATCCGAGGGTCAAAACTAAATGTCGCCCACGCCGTGATTCATCGTCTAGCTGAACTACTTGGGCCGTTAGACTCTGGTGTTCCCGCGAGCAAAGATTAATACGTTTCACATACTCACATACATTTCTTAAAAGCGAAGAAGGGGAGTCACGTGGCTCATCGTCTATTCACCTCTGAGTCGGTCACCGAAGGTCATCCTGACAAGATGGCTGATCAAATCAGCGATGCCATCCTCGATGATTTACTGCGACAGGATCCAGCTAGCCGCGTCGCCGTGGAGACAATGTTGACAACGGGCCAAGTCCACGTTGCGGGTGAAGTGACGACCGAAGGCTTCGCCGACGTCATGGGGCTAGTACGTGACACTGTTCTGGAAATCGGGTACGACAGCTCTGATAAAGGTTTCGACGGCGGTTCATGCGGGATATCGGTGTCTATTGGTCAGCAGTCACCAGATATTTCCCAAGGTGTAAACGACGCAATTGAAGAGCGCGAGGGTGGAAGCGTTGATCCATTGGACCGACAGGGAGCCGGTGATCAAGGGCTTATGTTCGGGTACGCGTGCACCGACACCCCCGAGCTCATGCCACTGCCGATCTCACTGGCGCACAAACTGGCCCAACAGCTTTCGGCTGTTCGAAAGTCTGGAGAGATGGCCTATTTGCGTCCCGATGGAAAGACGCAGGTCACCATTGCCTACGACGAAAATGACCAACCACTGCACATCGAGACAATCGTGGTGAGTAGTCAACACGCACAAGGCATTGACCTCGACGGCCAGTTGTCGCCGGAGATGAAAAAATATGTTGTTGATCCAATTTTGGAAACGATCGATTTGGGCTCATCAAATGTGCGCCTGCTTGTGAATCCAACGGGCAATTTTGTTGTTGGCGGGCCCATGGGTGATGCCGGATTAACCGGCCGGAAAATCATTGTTGATACCTACGGTGGCATGGCGAGACATGGCGGCGGTGCTTTCTCCGGAAAGGATCCATCAAAGGTCGACCGGTCAGCCGCTTACGCAATGCGTTGGGTAGCCAAGAACGTGGTTTCCGCAGGCTTGGCCACCCGCTGTGAAGTTCAGGTAGCTTATGCGATTGGCAAAGCGCACCCGGTCGGAGTTTTTGTTGAGACTTTTGGCACGGGAATTGTGCCCGACGAACAGATTCAGCAGGCAGTTCTGAGTGTCTTTGATCTGCGTCCCGCCGCGATCATCCGCGACCTAGAACTCTTGCGCCCGATCTATCGGCCGACTGCTGCATACGGCCACTTTGGTCGTACCGCCGAAGGCGGACTCTTTACTTGGGAGCGAGTGGACCGCGCCGAAGCACTCGCGGCCGCGATTTCGAACTAGTTGTGTACTTCCTTCACGTGATGAAATAGGCGCACATGGATCAAGGGGATCAGCTGTATCTATTGGCTGATTCTGCCGTTGCGCGCAAAAAGGTCAAACCTGCGGCAAAAAAAGTTGTTGAAATTGCCGAGGAAAATCCCATTGCGCGCGTGCGTGTCAATGTCCCGGTTTCACACCTTGACCGGGATTTTGACTACCTCGTTCCGGCAGCTATCGACACCCAGTGTCGAGTTGGTGATCGGGTCAGGGTGCGATTCTCTGGGAAATTAGCCGACGCAATAGTTGTCGATCGGATAGCTGAATCTGAATTTACCAAGGTGGCTCCTATCGAGCGAGCAATAGGACCTGCCCTCACACCGGAAACGCTTGACTTGGTGCGCGCCGTTTGTGACAGGTACGTCGGCATGTTCTGGGACGTTGTCAGGGCTGCGGTTCCCAACAAGTCCACGGCGGGTGAGTACCGGAGAACCACCATTGAGAAGCAAGTGCCGAAGCTACTTCTCAACGCCTGGGCGTCCTATTCACACGGAAGTGCCTTGTTGGAACAGCTAAAGAGAGGTGAATGCGTCCGTGCCGTCTGGGCCAGCGCTCCTGCATCGCTGTGGTGGGAAGAAATGGCCCAATTAGTCCATTCAATACAGGAATCCGATCCAGAGGCTGGAGTCATTCTTCTCGTACCCGATGCATCATCAATTGAACGCCTGGTTGCGGTCATTCCTCAATCGGTAATCATTTCCACGCACCTGGGTCAAGGCGAGAGGTACCGGAATTTCCTTGAGGTGTATTCGGGGCGCGGAAGAATTGTGGTGGGGACCCGATCGGCTGTATTCGCTCCCGTAGAAAACCTCAAGGCAATCATCATGTGGGATGACTTCAATGATGCCTACGGCGATGCGCATGCCCCCTATTGGGATGCTCGGGAAGTCGCTGCTTTGCGCAGCCACCGATCCAACTGCTCGCTGATTGTTGGGGGATTCTCTCGATCGGCCACCACGCAATCATGGTGTGCATCGGGGTGGTGCCAGAGCATTACGGCAGACAAGCCGGCAGTTGACGCTGTACGCGCTCAAGTGCGAACACTCACCGACACAGCAATTGAGCGCGACCCACATCAATCCCGAATACCTCAATTGGCCTGGCAGGCAATCAAGGAATCACTCCCATCGGGACCGATTTTGGTTTCGGTAGGTCGACGGGGGTACATCCCGGCATTTCTCTGCACCCAGTGCGGTGAGCGTGCGATGTGCATCTGCGGCGGAGCGATCCAGCAGGGGAATAAGAATCTCCCGGGAGAGCAACTGACCTGTTGTCGTTGTGGTGCAGGCGGCTGGCGTTGTGCCTGTGGTGGAACCCAGATCAAGGCCCTTGCGATTGGAGCCGAGCGAACAGCAGAAGAACTTGGACGTGCATTTGCCGGAACCCCGGTTGTGTGGTCGCAGCAGGAGCATGTTGTGACAAACGTCGATTCCCAATCAAGAATTGTAGTCGCAACACAAGGTGCAGAACCACATGCGGAAAATGGATTTGCCGCTGTTGTTGTTTTAGATATGTTTGCACAATCGATTTCATTGACTACGAGTGAGTCACTCGTGCGGCGAGCATTCTCGGCCGCGGTTAGGGGGAGAGTGGGTGCACCGATCGTATTAACCGGAGATCCGGGACAGAGGGAATCTCAAGCCGTTGCACGCTGGGACAGTCCATGGTTCGCCGGGCGCGAATGCCTGGATCGCTCTCAAGCCCAGCTGCCACCCTCGAGCCGTGTCGCTGTGCTTACTGGTGAGCGCGCCGCCGTCCTAGCGGTCGCCACACAGGTCCAAGAGAGCGTTACAGCTCGGCTCATGGGGCCTATTGATGGAGAAACCTCAACTGTTTTCCTCATCGTTCGCCGGGCAGATGGCAATGAACTTTCGCACACATTAGGTCTAATCATGCGCACTCGCTCGGTGGATCCTAAGAATTCATTTGTGCGAATTAACATGGATCCGCGCGATTTCTGACCATCTGCACCATGTCCTAGACTTAGTCCATGGCAATTCAACCCATCAGAATCTTTGGCGACCCAGTATTGCGTACCCCTGCAGCTGAGGTTGTGGACTTTGATAAGGAATTGCACAAATTGGTTGCCGACCTCACTGACACCATGGAGGACGCGCCGGGGCTGGGACTTGCCGCACCCCAGTTAGGGGTATCCCTCCGAGTGTTTACTTATTGGGTGGACGACGAACTTGGCCATTTGGTGAACCCAACCCTCAAACTCTCAGAGGAAACAGAATTGGGTGAGGAAGGTTGTCTGTCGCTCCCAGGGCTGTCATTTGATACACCTCGTTCTCGAAGTGTCGTTGCAAACGGGTTCAATATGTATGGTGAACCGGTCGAGCTGGTGGGCTCTGATCTCATGGCCAGGTGTGTCCAGCACGAAACGGATCACCTTGATGGAATTATTTTCATTGACAGGCTTGGACCGGAAGAACGCAAAGAGGCAATGAAAGAAATCCGAGCCAGTGAGTGGTTCGGTGACGATCTGGTCGTTCGAACGAGCCCGCACGCAATTTCGCAAAAGTGGATGTAAATTGAAATTTGTTTTCGCTGGAACTCCGGAAGCCGCACTTCCATCTTTGAACAACCTAATTTCATCCCAGCATGAAGTCATGGCCGTGATTACTCAGCCGCCCGCAAAATCAGGGCGAGGGCGAGATATGCGGCGCAGTCCAGTGCACGAATTGGCTTTGAGTCAAGGTATTGACGTACTGCATCCTGAATCAGTTCGCGATCTTGAATCAGTTTTGCGGACACTTAAACCCGATGTGATTCCCGTAGTTGCCTACGGTCAGTTGATCCCTGAAACCATGTTAACCATTCCTGAACACGGATGGATCAATTTGCATTTCTCACTGTTGCCACAATGGCGTGGAGCAGCCCCCGTCCAACACAGTATTTGGCATGGTGATTCGATCACGGGTGCGACAACATTTCGCATCGACAAAGGTATGGATACTGGACCTATTCTTGGCCAGGTCACCCACACTATTGACCCCCGATACACGAGCGGTTCGCTACTGGGCATTTTGGCTGATTCGGGATCCCTCCTGTTGAGACAAACACTCGATGCACTCGAAGCAGGGTCGATCAGGGGGATTCCCCAACAGCATGATCTAGCAACTTTTGCACCGAAAATCAGTAAAGCCGATTCACGAATTGATTGGTGTTCGCCGGCAATTGAAATTGACCGTCGAATCCGAGCTATGACACCAACACCCGGGGCATGGACCATGATTGACACCGGCGAAGACGGAACACCAATTTCAATTGCTCCCACTCTCATTGATCGTGATGTTGTTCTGGAGCCCGGTGTCATTTCAGTTGTCGACAAGAGTGTTTTTGTTGGCAGTGCGACATATGCACTTGAACTTACTCAAGTGAAACCCGCTGGAAAGAAATTCATGGATGCAACTGACTGGTTGCGCGGATTGCGAACAGAAGTGGTGAGACTTTTCTAATGGATGAAGAATCAAGGGGCTATCCCAGTAGCGACCAACCGCGCTTGGCAGCACTTGAGTTGTTGCGCCTGGTTCGTGATGAGGGTGCATACGCAAACCTTGCGTTGCCGCAAGTACTGCGCAAATACAAACTGAACGGCCGTGATGCTGCATTTACGGTGGAACTTGCCTATGGAGTTTTACGGAATCAATCTCTCTATGATTCGATGGCGCAGAAATGCTCATCGCGCACGTTAGTCACTGTTGAGGCTGAAATCGTTGACATTTTGCGTTTGGGAATCCACCAGATTTATGCAATGCGAGTTCCCGATCATGCTGCGGTTGACACATGTGCATCCTTGGCGCGGGTTTCGGTCAAAGGGAAAGATGCTGGCCACATTATGGCTCGAGTTGGCTTCGTTAACGCAGTCCTGCGCTGCATCACTAAATCAGAATTTGACATCGAAACATTAGGCCTCGGTGAGCGATACTCACATCAGGATTGGATGGTCCAGGCGTTTGAGGAATCATTGGTCCACAATCGGGGCGCTGCGAGCGAGTTGGAGACACTCCTGCAGGCCAATAACACGGCGGCTGATCCCGTCATCGCGGTCCGCGACGGCGAACTAGAAATAGTTGGAACGATCCCTGGTAGGTGGAGCGGTCAGGCGCGTGTTCTCACGGAAGTTATTCCCCTGGAATTAGAGCAGGTGCGTGATGGAAGCGCAATTGTGCAAGATGAAGGCAGTCAATTAGTCGCTCAGGCGTTCCTACTTGCCCAGCCAACCGGTCCGGAAAGTTCCTGGCTTGACATGTGTGCCGGACCCGGCGGCAAGTCCGCCTTGATTAGCGACGCTGTCCCAGAAGGTGTTGAGTTCATTGCCGTCGATCTCCATCAACACCGAGTGGATCTCATGCAGAAAATTGTGGGTGCATCGGCCCGGTTGCTCACGGGTGACGCGCGTGAGCGCCCCTGGGGTAATCGATTTTTCGATCGGGTACTTCTTGATGCCCCGTGCTCTGGATTGGGTGCGTTGCGTCGCAGGCCGGAGGCCCGCTGGCGTAAAACCAAAAAGGAAACATTGGCGCTTACTGAGTTGCAAGAGGAACTGTTGCTTGCAGCGATTGACTCCACTCGCAGCGGTGGAGTTATTGCCTACGTAACCTGCTCGCCCTACATCGAGGAAACATGGGCCGTCGTTGACAGTGTGTTGCAGTCCCGAACCGACGTTCAACAAGAAGATGCTCGAAGCCTTTTTCCCGGAGTGAGCGACCTCGGTATCGGACCGAATGTTCAGCTGTGGCCACATATACACGGCACTGATGCCATGTTCTTCGCGCTCTTACGCCGGGTCTAGAACGCGGGGGATAGTCTGTGAGCATGCTGATTTCACCAAGTGTGCTTAATAGCAATCTGGGGCGGTTGAGTGAGGAAATCTCCAAGGTGGAGAGTGTGGCTGATCTCATTCATCTTGATGTCATGGACAACCATTTTGTACCCAATCTGACATTTGGGTTACCGGTAGTTGCAAGCGTTATTGCACAAAACTCGTTGCGAGCAGACGTACACCTGATGATCAACGATCCTGATCGCTGGGCCCCCGCTTATGGGGAAGCAGGTGCGTATTCGGTGACTTTTCACATTGAAGCGGCAAGAGATCCCCGCACTTTGTGCAACAACATTCGTTCCACGGGTGCAAGGGTTGCAGCCGCTCTAAAGCCGCAAACCACCCTCGAATCGCTGGACGGGGTCCTCGAATACCTTGACATGATCTTGATCATGACGGTAGAACCTGGTTTTGGCGGCCAAGCCTTCATGAGTGACATGATGCCAAAAGTTGCTCGAGCGCGCGAAATAGGTGGAGCTGATATTTGGATTGAAGTCGATGGTGGGGTTTCTCCCGGAACCATCATCGAATGCAAAGAGGCCGGCGCAAATGTCTTCGTTGCTGGCTCATGTGTATATTCCAACCCCGACCCGGCTCAGGCTGTTCGTGATCTCAAGTCGCTGGTGGAAAATTAGGTGAGCATCGATACACAGTTCATGATGCAGGCTATCGAGCTTGCCGAACTTGGACCGTATTCAACAAATCCGCGAGTTGGTGCAGTGTGCGTGAGTAACGGAGTTGTGGTGGGAACGGGCTACCACCACGGAGCGGGAACCGCCCATGCTGAAGTGGAAGCACTTGCTGTTGCCGGTGTCAAGGCCGCCAACGCAGACCTTTACGTTTCCCTTGAACCATGTTCTCACTTTGGCCGGACCCCTCCATGCACCCAAGCAATCATTGAGGCGGGGATACGCCGAGTTTTTTACGCCCAGCCCGACCCAAGTGCTGAGGCTGGTGGGGGAGCTGAGGTATTGAAAGCAGCAGGGTGTGAAGTCTACGGAGAAATTGAAGCGGAGCGTTCGAATTTGGTGAACAGGGAGTGGAATCACCGAATGAGAACTGGCGTTCCCTTTGTCACCTGGAAGTTTGCGCAAAGCCTCGATGGACGTGTTGCGGCCAAATCGGGAGTTCGCACAGCCATTAGTGGAATGCAATCGCAGGTTTTCACTCATGAATTGCGATCGCGGGTAGGTGCGATTTTGGTTGGAACTCAAACCTTCATAGTCGATCAGCCGAGTCTGAACGCACGGGAAATTGATGGCTCATTAAGAGTCTCCCAGCCATTGCGGGTGGTGATGGGAATGCGTGATGTTACTCCAGCAGAGTTTTTGCATTTGGCAACCCATGACCCCAGGGTCGCGCTTCTTGCGTTAGCAGATTTGGGAATCAACCACGTCTTGTTGGAGGGAGGACCGACATTAGCTGCGGCTTTTATTCGAGCAGATTGCATCGATCAAGTGATCAGCATCACTGCTCCGGTAACCCTGGGTGCAGGGCCCAGATCCTTAACCACTGATTCACCACTTATGCGTCGAATAAAGATCACCTCGACGTTCACTTTGGGCTCGGACCTCGTCCACATCGGCGAACTCGAATCAGCGGTAGGATTGTAATTATGTTCACCGGCATAGTTGAAACAACCGGCACTGTCCTTGCTATTAGCCCCGGTTCGGATTCTTCGCGGATAACCTTTGCCGCGCCGGGTGTGTTGTCCGATGCACACATCGGAGCATCCATTGCCGTTAATGGAGTATGTCTGACCGTCACCCAATTTGACGAGGACAGTTTTACCGCAGACCTGATGCAAGAAACTCTCAAGCGCAGTGCCCTTGGTGCATTAAATCTGGGTGACCCGGTGAATATTGAGCGAGCTATGCCCCTTTCGGGGCGCCTTGGCGGTCATATTGTTCAAGGCCACGTTGATGCGGTTGCCACTGTGCGATCGATTGAACCCAGTGAAGACTGGACACTAATCACATTTGATTTACC
>CAMCYV010000016.1 GCA_945885645.1 Bifidobacterium breve
GGGATAAGTTGACTGCACTGGGTACCGGGCGGAACTGGACCTGACTTCGTGGGTGTGAAGTTAATTGCTTGAACAAATGGGGTGAGTTCCTTGCCCGTGATTCGTTCGGGGATTCCCGTTGTAGGAACCCGGTAGGCAACACCCCCCACCATGACTAGCTCACCATCGAGATTCGCGAACGTTCCCAAGCCCAGAGTCGTCCGGTCAGTGACTTTTCCCGCTTGTTGGAGGCCGGTGAAGTCCGGTTGCAACAAGTAGTCATAGGTCCCAATTTGATGCACGGTTGAATCATCTGCAGCGGTTGCCGCCACCTGAGGGAAAATTACAAGGCTGAGCGCAAAGGAAGCACGAGGTGAGCACGATTCATATGGTGAGTTTATGAGCTGCTGCACAATGTGGGGATAAATTCAGCCCAACCTGCGTGTCTGCACATAGTCACTCACAACGTAATCACCCAAGTGATCTGGGTCCGTTGCCAGAACCTTGCCGCCGTTGCGGCGCGCCATGGTGTCTAAGAAGCGGGCTAACTGAGGGTCCTCACCGAGACGGAACCAAGTAATGGCAACTTTTCTGCGGGTCATTTCATCAACTGCTTGGACCGTTAACTGGATTGTCTCTGGATCGGGCGGCCAGTTGAACCACCAATCACCTTGGGCCACAAGGTGCGCTGTTGGCTCCCCATCGGTTACCACCATGACAATGCGTTGTGATCCTGGGTGCTTGTCAAGAAATCTCCCGGCCAGCATAAGTGCGTGCTGCAGATTAGTTCCTGGGGTTTCACTGGCTTGCAGATCGGGGATATCCATTGGGTTCACTACCCGGGCTAGATTGGAGAAACCGATCACTTGCAGGGCATCTAATGGGTACTTCGTTGAAGACAGTGAGTGAAGCGCCAACGCCATTGTTTTCGCTGCGCCCCAGGTGTCATTAATCAACATGGAATATGACTGATCAACCAATAACACGACGGCTGCCTTGGTCAGGTTTTCCGTTTCGGCAACTTCAAAGTCTTCGGGGTGCAACTTCACGGTGTCACTCGTTGCCAAGCGCCTGAATGAAGAATTTTGAACCGTTCGCACAATGTCGATGACCCCGTCGTCACCAAAACTCCACTGACGGTGGGTTCCTGTTGCTTCGCCAGATTTACCGCTCTTATGCGTCTCGTGTCCACCACGGGCAGCACTGTCTAAATGTTTGAAGACTTCACGCAATGCAGATTCACCAATTCGCCGAACCGCCTTAGCTGAAAGTCGCAAAGAGTCCCCTTCGGAAACGAGGAACCCCTGATCTTGTAAATCTTTTTGGAGCTGGATCATTGCTTCGGCCTCAGCACGCGCCGCCTGACCCATGGTGCGTTCTAAAAGATCTAAATCAATTTCGGTTGGATCCCCCATTCCATCTGCATCACCTATCTGGCCAACCAGGGACTCAAGGTCCCCCATTTCAGCCAACGCTTGGGTTGCCTGAGGTAAACCCTGCGATCCGTCACCGTTGAGTGGAGTCCCCTTGCGACGAGAAAATTCCGGACGCAAAGCTTTTAGGTGATCTTGCAACTCGGCCATTTCGCCCTGCACGCCCATGTCTGCCATTGCCGCCTGCATAGCCTCGGCGAGTTCGGCCCTTTGCTCGGGTGACATGGACGCAAGCATTCGATCCATTGCAGCGGATTGGCGCGCAAGGTCATCAATGAATTGATCGAGTGTTTCCGGGGCATTGGGAAAGAAATCTTTATGTTTCTCGATGAATTCCTGGTACTCGTCCTCGGTAGCCGTTCCATCACGGTGCTTGCTCAACAATTGGTTGAGGTCCTGCATCATTTGCGCCATGGCCGCTTTGTTCTCCGGGCTTGACATGTTTTTTAGTGACTCACTCATGCCGGCGAATTGTTGATCAATAACATCGCGTTGCAGGCGGTCCTTCATGTCCTCAAATATTTGCTGGGCAGCGGGTGAGCGCCACTGATAATTTTCCAGCTCTGCCATAGCGCGCGGTATGTCATCAGGTAATGCATCTAGGACAGCTTCAGCAAAGCGGGCGTCATCACTGGGGTCAGGAAATAGTGCACCACGCTCAACATCAAGTGCCTCTGACAACATCTCATTGAGATCATCGAGCAAACCATTCATTGAAGCCGATTCACGCACTTTGTTGTAACGATCCCGGATGTCGCGATACATCTGTTCTAAACCTTGACGACCTTTACTCCCGGTGCGCATCAAGTCACGCAAGGCTTCTTGCACTGATTGCCCGGCGAGGATTCGCTCGCCTATTTCGTCAACACCTTTACCCGTGTCAACGAGGGGGGCGAGCGGATCAGGGCCCCCGGAAAAGGGCCCATAGACAGATGGCTTGCGCCTGCTCAATGTTCTGGAACCTCGGTGACGGAACTGCCGTAAGTACTTGTTCCATCTTGTTGGTCTTTATCAATTCGACGGGTGAGCCAAAGCCCTTCGGCTGCGAACTCAAGGCATGAGGCAACCAACCCGGCAGACTCTGCCATTTGCGCTTCCGTTGCGGTGAGTAACGGACCAACACCTTCCATGGGGCCAATGGCTTCCAAGATAGATGCGCTGCTCATTAAGTCTGAGGTTGCCAGTGTGTTGCCGGCGTCAAACCAGTCAACAAGATTGGTAAGAAATACCCGAGTGCTCTGTCCACCGAGGAGTGCTCGCCATGACGCCGCAGTTGCTTGGCGGGCCAGCAGGGTGAGGATCTCTACTTCGGAGCCTTCTTGGGAAACTTCGAACTCAACCTTGCCCCGAAGGGATGCCACGACGTCTTCTAAATCACCGATTCGCACAACCGGTTCACTGTCACCATTGATTGCGGCCCGGCGCAGGGCGGCGCCGGATAACTCCTCCACGCAAGCTATCGAAAACCGTGCGGAGACGCCACTGCGCTGGTCCACATAACTTGACTCCCGCACCAAAGAGGTGAAGCGTGCAACAACATCAAGCATGTGTTGGGGAATCACGGCTTGGATTGCAGCTTCTTGTTTGATCAATTCGATCTCAAGTTGAAGGTCGAGTGGGTAGTGAGTGCGAATCTCAGCACCAAAGCGGTCTTTGAGCGGGGTAATAATACGACCGCGGTTGGTGTAATCCTCCGGGTTAGCACTAGCCACCACCAACATGTCTAGTGGTAACCGCAAGTTATAACCGCGAACCTGGATATCTCGCTCTTCCAAAATGTTCAGCAGCGCAACCTGAATTCTTTCCACAAGATCAGGCAGTTCGTTGATCGCAAAAATTCCGCGATTGGTACGCGGGATCAGGCCATAGTGAATCGTTTCGGGATCTCCCAAAGAACGACCTTCAGCGACTTTAATGGGATCAATGTCACCGATCAGATCTCCCACCGAAGTGTCAGGGGTGGCAAGTTTTTCACCGTAGCGCTCACTGCGGTGGCGCCAACTTATGGGGAGTTGATCCCCCAGTTCACTGGCAAGTGCAATGCAGCGAACACAAATGGGTGCCGTCGGTTCATCACTGATCTGACACCCCGTTACGTGGGGACTCCACTCATCCAACAAATTGATGAGTGAGCGAATCAAACGGGTCTTTCCCTGACCCCGCTCACCGAGTAACACAAAATCGTGACCGGCCAGCAACGCCCGTTCAACCGCGGGACCCACCGTGTCTTCAAACCCAACGATCCCCGGCAAAGTCACTGACGCTGAGCGCAACTTTTCCAATAAATTCTCTTGTATTTCAACTTTTACCGTGCGAGCGCGGTAACCGTTAGCAACGAGTGCGCCAAGAGTTGTTGGCAAATCAGCGGAGCTTTTCAGTGCGGAATTTCCCATATTTGCACGATAGATGACGCCGGTTCCCACCGCAACCGCTGACGTTCGCTCTTAGCCGATTTCATCGATGCGAGGTACGAGAGGGCTACATATTTTAAGAGCCCTTCAGACATTACGCGGATCAGAGATTTCTTCAATTCCAAATTCGCGACGCTGAGCATCCCATTTCAGGTCTGTCGGAGTGCTAAATACCGAATTTGCCCGGTCCCATGTCACCCAATTGTCATCGCGGATTGGCACAATTTTTGCGACAGGCCGGCCAGCCACCGTGACGGTTGCCGTGTCACCGGCTTCCACTTCACGCAAGACCTCACTGGCATTCTGGTGCAGTTCCCACGCTTCAATCGTTAACATAAATTCAAAGTAGCACTTCCCATTGCTATTGAACACTGAAGAACTCAGTTAAATCTAATTTGATTGCGCACTCAACCCAACAAGCCAACCCGCCTTGGGAAAAGGAACCACTTTTCTGGTTATGTACTATTTGCGTGTGTCAGAGAAAAAAGTGAGCGGCCCTGCTTCCTACTTTCCTTCCATTGAGAAAAAGTACGGAAAGCCGATTGACTATTGGATGAAAGAGCTCAAGAAGGTCTCACAATTGGCGCACATGGAACAGGTTGCTCATCTCAAAGAAAAATCTGAAATGGGCCATGGTCACGCGAACGCTCTCGTTGCCGTCTTCCGCAAAGAAAACGGCCTTTAGGCCGAAGCTGGGAAAAGACTAACCGTGAAATTCTGATTGCTGGAGCATCACGACACCCACGAACACAAGAGCGATGCCCGCAACTTTCAAAGCGGAGAGGGGTTCATTAAACATAATGAGCCCGAGAACTACGGTCCCCACCATTCCCACGCCAGTCCAAATTGGGTAACCAATACTCAAAGGGAGGGACTTAAGCGCCATCGTGAGAAAGAAGATTCCACCGGCTGCGCCCAGGATGACCACGATCGAAGGAATGAGCTTGGTAAAGCCCTGGGCCTGCTTCATCGCGACGGCGAAAATTACTTCGCATACCGATGCGATAAAAAGCAGGACCCAGGGCACGTTTACCTCACCTTTTTCTTATTTGTTACTTCTTGTATACGGGAACAGGTATGGCACCCGCACTGCGGGGGTCATCACTTGCGTAGACAGATGCTGGCTCAGGCCAAACCCGCAACACGATCGGGTACAGAATGCCAGTGACAATTCCCGCAACGGCGAAGCCGATATCTAATCCACCGACCCATGTGGCTCCAGTACCAACGAACCAAGGGTTAGCGGAAAAGAAAAGGCCAGCGCAAACTGCAATGATCCACACGACCATAGAGCGCCAATTCCAACCATGTGAGAACCAGTAGATGCCACCACGCTCACCTCGGTTGAAGACCTGCAAGTCATCAACATTGTAATAGGCCTTGCGGTGGAAATGACCGATGACCACAATGACGATCCAAGGGAGAGAGAAGACAATCAGTACTAAAAGGAAGTTACCCACACCCGTAATAATCGCATTGTTGAAGTGGCCAATATACACCAACAGAGTTGCCAAAACACACGCTAGCAGGGTCGCTTGCACTCGATTCAACCGCGGAATGATTGCGGATGTATCAAGCCCAACGCCGTAAGTGTTGATGACTGCTTGCGCAGTACCAGATGCCAGACCCATGTAGATCAAACCTGGAATAAACCACAAAGGCGCCAGATCTACGAGGCCTTGAACATAAGGAACGCTTGCGTCAGCTACACCCGAGTTGAAGACTGCAACTGCCGTGAAAGTTCCCCACATGAACGGACCACCCATGCCGAACAGGCCACCAACGAACATAGAACGCAGGATGGAACCATTTGTATGGAGTTTGGTGGAAATATGTCGTGTCCAGTCTCCCGCGTAAGCTCCATAGGAGGCAACAGTTGACCCACAAACAAGTGCCGCTGCAAGCCAGGTGGGGAATAGCGAACCCATCAAGTATTCGCCACTACCGGCGTAATTGGGGTCGAAATCACCACCGTAAACAAACAGTGCGACGATCATGATCACTCCAGCTGTGGGAATCATGACCTTATTGACGGCAACCATGTTGGCGTGACCGAAAACGGAAATGATTGTCACGATAATGGCGAGCACCGCGTAACAAATGAGTCGAGCGGTTTCGACATCTTCCCAACCGGTGTACCTGGTTATCGCACCTGCTAAAGCGTCTCCACCAGTCCAGATACTCAGTGCGGCGAAGGCAAGGCAGGCCGCTGCTTCCAAGGCTGATCCAATAAGGCGGCCATGAACACCGAGAAAGGCTCCGCTGGAGACCGGATTGTTTGTACCAGATTTTGGTCCCATAAGCCCCATGGGAGCAAGAAGTGCAGCGCCAAATGCTGAGCCGACAACAACTGCTGAAGCAGCTTGCCACCAACTTAACCCAAAGGCAACAGGAAACCAGCCGATCACGATGATGCTAAACGTCAAACTTCCACCAAACAAAATAATGAAGAGGTTTGATGGTTTTGATTTTCGTTCATCTTCAGGAATGAATTGAACGCCGTACTGTTCAATTTTTCCAAATGCATCCTTGTGAACCCGCATGTCGTTATGGGGATCCGTTGAAATTAATTCATCTCCACTCATAGTTACACCTTTATTCCATTTCTTCCGTGAACGAGCCATCTGAAGAAGTTGAGATGTTCGCTCTGTGTGTTTGCCATATATTCCGGGTGCCACTGGACGCCTACCCACTCATCCAGTTCAATCGCTTCCGTTATTCCATCCTTCGACCAAGCAACTTTGCGGAAAGCATCAGGCAAATTCTGTATCGCCTGATGATGCTCGGAGTTAACTATCCGTTCGCTTCCGAGAATCTCGGCAACGAGCGAATCCTCTTCAACCACAATTTCGTGCATATGTTGGGCGTACCCGAAATCGACAGTATTTGTCATGTGGTTGAAGTGACCTTGGGTTGGCAGGTCCTGGATGAGGGATCCACCCGAATGAACTGCCATCATCTGAGTTCCGCGGCAGATGCCGAGGACTCTTTTTTTTGTTCGTAACGACCAGTCAAGTGCAGCGTGTTCAAATTCGTCGCGAGCGCGATCGACACTCTGAAGACTTGTGGTTGCTTGAGCGCCATAGTGGTGGGGATCGATATCCCCACCACCAGTGAGGAGAAGGCTCTGAACATTGCCTAAATAGTCATCAATGTTTCGTGCCTCACCGGGCATAGCAGGGATAATCACCGGAATACCACCAGCATCAATGACCGATTGAACATAGGGCTCGAGAAGATTGACCGTTCCCTTACCCGTTCTCCCAGCGATTACGGCGATTCTGTCCATGTCCTGCAGTGCCTTTCTACCGAGACCTAGATGTTGAGTAGGTACTTTGCGCGCTCACGGTCAGTGACGTCAAGGTGATCAATTTCCCATTCGTGCGCCTTCATCTCCGAGTAGTCCCGAATGAATGCAGGTTCAAAAACCTCCTGAGTCAATGGGTCTTTTTGGAAAGCCTCAATAGCTTCAAGAAGCGTGCGAGGCAGACTGTTAACCGACGCATCATAGGAAAGTGATTCCATGGGGTCACCCGGATGAATTCGATCGCGAATGCCTTCCAGCCCAGCGGCCAGCATGAATGCAGCGGCGTGATAAGTGTTTGCTGCACTGTCCACGGCACGGTTTTCAATTGCTGGGCGGTTGTGTGGCAGGCGCAGCATGCACGAGCGGTTGTTGAATCCGTAGCTGATTGCTGTTGGAGCCCATGAGATTTCACCATCGGCAAGCCTTGGCACTAGACGACGATATGAATTTGTTGTTGGGTTCGCCAGCGCGGTCAAAGCTGCTGCGTGCTTCAGAATGCCACCAACGAAGAAGTAGGTTTCTTCAGTCCAGTCATTGCGCTGATCACTTGCGCGGAAAGCATTCTTGCCTGTGTCAATGTGCTCGAGGCTCATATTGAAATGCGCACCCGATCCCCACAAGTTTGAATAAGGCTTTGGCATAAAGGTGACGAGTAGACCTTCTTCTTTCGCCGCCTGACGAGCCATGAGACGGAAAAGTGTGAGACGATCCGCGGTCTCAACGATGGGTGCGTGAGCAAAGTCAAATTCATATTGCCCCTCCCCACCTTCCGCATCAAACGAAAACAGGCCGAAGCCAAGTTCGTCCATGTAGCGAGTCATGCGGTTCAGGAAGGGCATTGCATCAAGAGCTGATTCGACGTCATAGGCGGGTGAAGGCTTGACTTCGCCACTTCTGCTGATGGGAATGAGCCTGTCGCCCTCGAGCGATTCGGGCTTGAATGCATAAAACTCTGGCTCGATGCCTAACTGCGGCACGTAACCCATGTCCGCTGCCGCGGCAACCTGCTTCTTAAGTGCGGAACGAGGGCACAGCGCAAAGGGTCGCACCCCACCGAACATCATGTCGGCGGTGAACCAAACAAATCGACGATCCCACGGAAGAATTTTCATGGAATCTATGTCTGGGACCGCAACAACTTCTTCTTCAACCGGATCCATGTGGCCGATGCCGCCCATACCGCGCGGTGTGTATCGCTCGGAGCCAGCAAGCATGTTGGGCAGATGATCAATCGGAACAATTTTTGACTTGGGACGACCCACAACGTCAATCCAGGCTGCCATCGCGTATTCAACACCTTGCGCGGCTAACTTTCGACCCAATTCTTCATGACTGCTATCGATTGAATTTATTGTATCCACAATTTCTCCCTCTATTTTTTAGTGTGACTTGTTTGTTTTGCTATTTAAAGTTTCGCTTCCTCAAGTAATCGAGCTGCTTCAAGGAATGGTTCAAGTGGGGCTCGGAAACACCCTGCCCCAATTTGTCCACCATTTTTTCCGGCGATACCCACGTCCATGAGTGGAGCAATTTTTGTTTGGGCAACAAGTTGCACACTTATGCCAGCAGGTGTTCCGCGGTAATCGAAGAATGGAATGTGGAACCAAGGATGCTCAGCCACAGCGATTTCGTACATCTCGAGGTTCCTTGCCACCATGTCTGCGGCCGATCCGCCCTGGTATCTCTGCAACGGGAATGCGGTCGCCTGCGCCAACGCGCCCAGTCCGCAGGTTTCCGTGATGGGACTCTCTCCCCCCATGACTTCAATGTCGTCGGTTGTGAATCCAGGGAACAGCCCACTAGTTTCAACTTTGGGAAGTGGACCGCGGAACCAACGATCTCCAAAGCCCGCAACACGAATCCCAAATTCCTTGCATGAAAAGGCCATGGCGGTCACGATTCCTGAGCCCGGAGTGCCGCTCATTTGATCTGCGAGCAATTTGCACGCAGCCATAGAGATTCGAAGGAAGAAGTACTCCCCAGTCATGAAATATGACGTCAACTCCTTCGCCCTCACTGGTTCCATCGAGACGAGTGCTGGCATGACTTCACGCAGGAATAGAAGTGAAGCGGCTGTATTGCGACTATGAAGTTCATCTCCCATATGCAGGGCGCGCTGCATAATTGGGATTACGCGAATGGGTTCAGGCAGGCTGTGGATCAATTCACTAAGCGCGGGACCGATCACTGATGCCAGGAACTGAAGATTGCTTTCAACTTCCTCGTTGTATACGCCGTAGTTCAGCCGGCTAGTTCCCGCTCCTTCAAATAAGGTGCAAAAAGCTTTCCGATTCGTTTTTTGGTCTGCAAGGACAAGTACCGGCATGGACGCAGTTGTGACTCCGGCCAAGGAACCGATGCAGGAGTAGTCGTGACACCCGCGTACGAGGATCTCACCCGCATCGAGTTTGGCGATTGCCTCAGCAGGACTCGACGCGAGACGCTCGTATAGGGCTCCACCAATGATCGCGTTTCTCTGGCCGCCCGTGTATTCATGCCATTCCAGTGGTGGCCCGGAAGTCAGAATGAGATTTGGTGTCATGCCGGGGACAATGGAGAGTGCCGGCGCTACGTCGACCAGTATGGGGTCGCAATCAAACATCGCTACGAGAGCTGGGTCCGTTATGACCGAGGTGCTAACGCCACTCATGACGCAACCGCCCACTCAGAATAAGCCAAAAGGTTTTGGCAAACCGATGGAATAATCCGGTCGTTACGAATCATGGTGCTCCCCGAGTCTATAGGTGAGATATGTTGACTTTTGCCAAAACGTTTTGGAAACTTTCGGTGAAGATTAGCACCAACATGAGTGAAGTCAAGGGGAATTAAAAAAATTTATAGGAAAACTTTTGACCGTGCCAGCAGTAAAACGAAGGTTCGCCGGCCATCGGCCGGTTGTGTACATTCATGGGATGCGGGAAATGGGAGGTGTGAAATATGGCTGCAAACATACGTGACGTAGCCAAGCTCGCAGATGTCTCGATAACCACGGTTTCCCACGTAATTAGTGGCAGAGGACGAGTGGCTCCTGCCACAAAAGAGCGGGTGTTAACGGCCATTGCGGATTTGAATTATCAAGCGAATATTCATGCCCAAAGGTTGGTATCACAGAAAAGTCGCACGCTAGCGTTCCAGATCGCATCCTTCACCCAAAATTCCAATTCGACGACTCTCATCCCAAACTCCAACTATTTCCTCGAGGTTTTGAACGCTGCCTCCAATGAAGCAACTCGCCGAGAGTACGTTCTGTTGATTCTTTCCGCCGATGTTGACTCCTCCCTTATGGATCGATACGGAATTGATGGAGTATTGATCATCGATCCACGTGGAGATGAAAAAATATTTCAGACCGACTCGAATCCTGATTGGTTAATTGTTACCAACGGCCGCACGGTAAACGAATTGACGAATCGAATCGGGATCGTTGACAATGATCACCGACGGACTACTCGGGAAACACTCATTCATTTGCGCGATGAAGGCTATGAGCGACCAGCCCTCATAACCACCGATTTAGGACGTTCATACACGCGCGATTTAGCCGACGAGTATCTGGTTTGGTGCAAGAAAGAGGGACATACACCGATCATTGTGGAATTGCCTGAACCACCAACACAGCAAGCAGCAGCAGATGCGGCCAGGAAGATTTTGGCTCGTCGCCTGCCACCCGATGCAATCCTTGCTTCCGCTGAAGATCTCGCACTTGGAGTACTACATGCAGCACAGGATCAGGGCCTATCGGTACCAAGGGATTTGGGCATCGTCAGCGCTGTTGACAGTAGTGTCCTCTTGGTAGCCACTCCATCAATCACTGCTGTTTACTTGGATCCAGAGACGACGGGAATTCGTGCGGTAGACATGTTGATTTCGGCGCTTGAGGATCAAGCAGAATTTCCGCAGCAGGTTATTGTTCCATCTGAACTTCGCATTCGTGATTCAACAATGCGACGAAATGCCAGGGGTGAAGCATGATCAAGTCGTCAAAGGTTCTCGTTATTTGTGCGAGCCCACGGCACAACGGCAATTCTGCGATCCTCGCTGCTGCAGCTGCAGAAGGTGCAAAAAAAGCGGGACATGAGGTCGAGACCGTGTTCCTTGACGATTACGTCGAGGGGATGCTGCGCGATTGTCGTACGTGTCGCAATGTTGAAGGCAACTGCTCAATAGATGACCGATACAGCGAACTGTTCTTGGGAAAATTCCTACCGGCGGATGCGGTCATTTTCGCCACGCCATTGCACTATTACGGCATGACCGGGCGATTAAAAACTTTCTTTGATCGCATTTTTTGCTTTACATCAGATTCAGCACCCGACGGTTCAAGTCACGCGCAATCTTTGCAAAACAAGCAGATTGGCCTCCTTATTTCTTGCGAAGAAAGTTACCCTGGCGCCACACTCGGACTAGTAGCGCAGTTCCAAGAACTCACGCGATACAACCGACAGTCCTTTGTTGGATATTGTGTCGGAATTGCAAATAGTCGCGGTGAGATAATTCATGATCCGACAGACCCCGTTGCCAGCGCGCACAAGCTCGGTGAACACATTATGGATTTAACCGAAACCGATTACCGCTTTGATAGCGAACGATCAAATAATGTGTGGTCAACCAAGTAGTGAATGAAACTACGCCTGTGAATACTCACCTGCGTTTAGCTCGCCCAAGTAGTCACCATGCGGTTGGCGACCTGTTCGAGCGCCTTTTTTTGGCCAGGTGTCAGATCCAAAGCCGTCTCCGTTGAAGTCTGAGTTGAAATAATGACGTCATTTAACAGGGTGAAAATTGTGTAGGTGTCACTTAAATAGGCCGCTGGATTTCCCACGGCAGCATTATTGGCATTCTGGTTGGTATAGACCGATTCGACGCCAGCCACCGTGACCGCCGGAATTTTTCCAGATGTAACACCTAATGTATAGGGGTATGAAGTGCCATCTTCGTCGGTGGATGCACCCGAGTAACTTCCATCGCACTTTTTGATGTCCTTGCCGAGTTTGGCAAATGCTTTTTCTGCTGCAGTATTACTGCGGTATTGGTTAACGTTGATCCACAGACTAACGCTCTTATTTTTTTCGTTGTATGACGCATTTGCATTGAGAACAGATGGCGCGAGATTAAAGCTATTAGGGATCGAGCCGTCGTCAGGCCCCGGGCTAGCACATAAAAAAGATCCCTGACGCATCGAATCTCCAATTGAAACGGTAGCCCCCGGCTTAGATGCAAATTCCTTGGGCAGATCTTTCGCGTTCAAAAAATGTGATGCAGCGAAGCCGTATCCGGCTTTGTCATAAGCCTGCACAGCGCCGGTTGCCACGGCCATGGATCCGAGGACGAGCGCACTAATGGTTATTCCTGCTGAAAACTTTTTCATCATTCCTCTTCCGTCGGCAGATTATTGACTTAAGCGATACTAGACAGATTATTTCATGAGTGGCGTTTATCCGTAAAAATAGCTGCCTTTTTCCAATGAGGTGTCTTTCGTAATTTATCAGTGAGATTGGAACGCCGCTGATTAACAAGGGCGTATCGACCATGCGCTACTTAAGCTCGAGCAGCGAGTGCTGCGCCCAACCGCGCCAGCGCAGCACTGCGAGCATTCTTCGGTAGCCTGACTCGAATGATGCATATTTCGTGTGAACTCAATGCCGCGCTCAATGCTGTATCGAGCTCAACCTCGGTTTCAACGAGCCAACCCTGACCTGTGCCTATTACATCGATAACTTTTTCCGCAGCGAGCGGTGGGATTTCATTAAACGGTCCCTCAAGGATTGGACGCTGCGTTCCAAACCCCTGATTATCCAAAACAATGAAGATGGCTGGCACCCCATGAAATGCACAACTCGCCACTTCGAGTCCGGTCATAGAAAAGGCTCCGTCGCCCACCAAAACAACGGGGCGGCGTTCGGGGTCAGCAATACCTGCACCGAGAGCACCAGGAACGGCGTACCCCATGGTTGCGTAATAAGCGCTGCCGTGGCACCACGTTGGCACGCGCATGTCAACGGAAGCAAAGAGAGCCTCACCGGGATCCAGCAATACACCGTGTCGCTCATCAATATGTGACGAGATTGCATCGATCGTTCGCTCAACGGTGAGTGAAGCATCCTTTGCGATAAAGGGTGCATGGTCGGCGATTGATTCATGCGAAATGTTCAGTGCTTTGCCGCCCAGTGCAGTGTTCAATGCGGGGAGAAATGCCCACAGGGGCACACCTTTATATGTGCGGTAACCGACCGTAACGTCAGTGTCCGAGCACAGTACTTCTCTCTTGTGATCCAAGTTAGCGGTGAATACGCCCAGCGTCAGATCTGTTTGCAGGACACCCAAGCTCAGCAACACGTCGGCGTCCTCCACTCGACGCACAACATTCTCTGGACTCAACGCACCCAAATACACACCTAAACCCAGCGGGTGACGCTCAGGGAAAACTCCTCTAGCGAGCGAACTTGTTGCAACAGGGATACCAGCGGTTGTAGCGAATGAGATGAGGTCTGATTCAACGTGACGCCGCTCAACCATGGCTCCGGCATGGATCACTGCGGTCGATGCCCGCGATAACTCAGACATGACATCGGCCAAAGCTTCCTGCAATGCGACCGGGTCCAAGAAAGGAAGTGAAGGATCAATGGTTGACCATGACGCATCTATTTCAACCGTCACCATGTCACGCGGCACCTCTATATAGCCGGGGCGCTGCTCCGAGAGCATCGTGCGAATCACGCGATCAATTTCATCAGCTGCGTTATGTGCTGAACTCAACACCGCCTGCGCGCACGTCAGTTCCCTAAACACGTTGAACTGAGTGTCAAAGCCCTTCACCTTGTGGTGCAGTAGTGGATCGCCTTCACGCTCTGCCATCCCGGGGGAACCACTAATGATTAATAATGGGACCTGCTCGGCCCAGGCATTAGCTGCCGCATTTGTCACTTTAAATCCGCCAGCACCGTAGGTGACCGCTACAGCCCCAAAGCCACGAATCCGCGCATACGCATCAGCAGCGAAACCCGCCCCCTGCTCATCGGTAGTAACCAGGACCTTGAAATCTTCAGCATTGAGCTCACCAAAAAGCCTGAGCGCAAAATCGCCCACGATCCCAAATGCGCAATCGACGTCTAACTCCCTCAATCGCGCCGAAAGGTGACGGGCAATTGTCGTCTTATTTGTCATGGGGTGTGTCTACCAGATTCCCGTGTTGAACTGGCATGACCCCTTTCGGCGGTGACTCGTGATCTGCGATTCTTAGTTCACTCTGCGCGATGTGTGGGTCGACGGATCGTGATGATGGTTGCGTCCAAATTCGCTTCAGTTTGAAGAACGACATCTTCAACGAATTGCACCACCGGTCTGATCATGACAGATTGAGGAATTGCAACGACGATTTCATCGTATTCTGCATCGACAAATGAGCGCAGTGTGATTGTCTGGTTACCGGCATCAAAGACAAGGGACTCGAGGTACCTGATGATCTCCTCGGGGAGTTGATCTTGTCGCACGAGGGCAGTGACCGTCTCGGCATCGATGATTGCGCCGACTTTTACAGATGCCTGAATCAGTCTGTTAGTAAGGGCCCCAAATGCCCCGTCTACTTCAGGGGCGAGGCCGAGGGCGACTCTGATTGCGGCGCTTTCTGCGGTGGCTCGTGCACGGACCTCACGATCATCCGGTTGAAGAGTCTGACCGGCTATGCCCTCGAGGAGTTCACGCGCGCTGGTTCCAACATTTGACCAGCCACGGGCGATTGCTGCTTGGTGCTCAAGACGTGCTTGCTCCTGAACGAACGACGCCCAAGCGAGCAAAGATGCAGTGCGCTGAGCTTCGAAACGAAGATCGATCCATGTCATCACAATGATGAGGACACCGAGATACACGACCTGGATTCCCGCAGTTAGTGCGGATTCAACTCGGCAATCATCGGGCATGCGTACCGTGACAACTGCCAGCCCGGTCATGGCTAGCACGAATATCAGGACACGGGGGTACAGGGAAGTGTTTGCAATGAGAAGTAGCAGCAGTGCGCCACCGGATGCACCGGTTATGAGCGCCTGGACGGCCGGTGTTGCCGCGCACGTGAGGGGGTTGGTACTTGCTGCAATAAGCGGTCCTGCAAGTAATGCGATGGCAAGCCAGTTCAACCAGGGACGAGCTTTCGTGTTCCACGCCAGCGCGAGGCCCAAGACCGCTGCAATGTAGGCAAGATTCGCTGCGGCAAGGATTCCCGGATTAGGCAGTTCACTAATGACCGGAACCAAGATGGCAAGCATAAACAGATTTGTTCCAGCGGCACCGAGTCTCCCGATTGTGGATGCATCCGCTGCACCAAGAATGGGGAAAGTGGGAATGTCTACACCACGATCAAGTTGAACGGGTGCGGTCACAATTACGGTAGTTCCACCCTGAGGGTTTCGCTGGAGTTGGGCAGTGCCATTTATACTTCTCATATTAGCTTTGATCGCGTTGCGCAAACCAAAACGCTCTTCGGAGAAGTCTGCTGGGCCAACGCCGTGGTCACTCACCATAAGAGTGATCAGTTCGTTTGTGACATTGACCGTGATGTCAGCGCTGAGTTTCCCCGAATGTCGTTCAACATTTCGTAACGCCTCAAGGACAGCGTCATGCAAAGGGTTGGCAATTCTCGATTGAATGATGCGATCGCCGGTAAGTGTCAAGGTGCAGGTAAGTGCCGTTGGTTGAAGATTCATTAAAGCGGTGCTAATAATTTCTTTGACACTAGAGTCGGGAAGTTGTTGCAGACTTCGCTCCATCTGCGTGAGGTCGCGCTGACTTGAACTTATGGCTTCCTCACGTTCGGACTCGTCGATACCCATGGAGATAGCAGTAAGTGTGTTCAAAAAAGTCTCGTGAATTCGTCGCGCGACCGCTTCGGCACCCTCTTGAGCGGCAGATGCCTGCTGATCGGATTCAATCGACAGACGAATCGCTTCGAATTCTTGATCTGCACGGGTGACATTGCGCATCCAACTATGCCAAGCAATCACCAGACCGCCCCCAGCCAAAATCTGTAGCAGAGCACCGGTCCACGGCGCAAACTGCATAACACCGAAAAGGCCCCCTGATGATCCAATTATTAGTGCGGAACTTCCATCAAGGGCGGTCGCGATAAGTACTACAGCAGTGGCGGCGCGAGTTGAAAAGTTAAAGACAGCGCCCACAATCGAGGCAAAGCAAATTGTGGTAACGGAAATCCACGAACCTGCATCCGGGACGACAAAAACCATCAGCACGAGCAAGAACCCAGCGGCAGTTTGGATGATCGCACGTTGCTGGCGAAGCACGGGGAGCAGACCCGTGAGCCACACACTGAGTGGGATGAGCCAAGCGACCCAGTCAATTATTCCAGATGTTGCGCTGAAGGTGAGGAATACGGCGGCGGGGAGGAAAATTACTATGCCAGCCGCAACAAGAGCTGCCTGGCCAACCGTGAACAGCACGGTTGCCAGCGGTGGCCTGGCAGGACCTGCATACCTTGCATCCTGGGTTGACATCAGCACAGAATGCCATAGCCGCGGTGCAGGGTCAGGGCAGCAGCCCCTCCTTGCGAGCGACCTGGTTGAGCTGAACTTTGGTTCGAGCAGATATCCCGACGCGGGTGTATTTGTCTCGCACGCAATCCAGATAGTGCTTGACCGTGTTCGGAGTGATGTTCATGCGTCTTGCCACCATCTCAAGAGTCAAGCCCGAGGCGTAAAGCACGAGCGCCCGTTTTTCCTGCGCGGACAGATCGACGTTCGACTGTGACTGCAGAACAGCCCCCGCTAGATCCGGCGGGATCCAGGTGTCCCCATTGAGAACCGCGTTAACCGCTTTGCTCAACTGGAGCAGATTCGAACGCTTTGCGACAAATGCTCTCGCACCTGCGGCAAGCGCGGCCTGTAAGAATTCTGGGCGGGCCAGTGCACTCACGACGACTACAGGGATATCTCGAACCGCAAACGCCGACACCGTCTCAGCAACCGGGGTTTCGTCACCGAGATCAAGATCAACGACAGCGCAGTCGACTCGTGGGCCTGAACTTACGGCGGCGAGCGAAGCCGAGAGCGAGTCACCCGAATAAAGAATCGTGCACGCTGGAAAATCCGAGATCAATTGACGTTCGATGCCGTCTCGGACGAGGGCGTGATCTTCCAAGAGAATGAAAACGTATCCCTGGGTCATGGTCCCCTTCTTTGTTGTTTGAGATGAGGAGAATTACCCGCTCCCGAGCCGGCACATCCTTTTTATTTTAGTCAGGAGGTGGTGGTTCAGGTGTTCGTGGTGTCAAGGTCTGCAGAAAACCAGTTTCACTGATGACCATGGGCTCAGATCCGAGGATAACCTGCACAGGCTTGGGCTGCGTGTCAATCGTGCGACTCACCTTGCCTTGAACCACATTGATCACGGAGACGGAGGAGCCACCCGTGTTCGGTACGAACAGCAATCGGCCGGTGCGGTTTAGGGTGGCGGTCGTCGGGGCTTCACCCACTGCAATTCGATTCGTGACGATGCCGCGCGGAATGCGCACCACGGCCACTTGGTCATCCGCTTCAAGTGGAACGAATACCTGATTACCGGACACGAAAGTCGGCGGAGCAGGTTCATTACCAACCTTCACAAGTCTCATGAGGGCTTCGCGTCGAGTGTCGATAATCGCGAGCGTGCCGGTTGCGCGGCAACTGACAAACATGAATTGACCATTAGGACTCATGACCGGTCGTAGTGGTACGCCACACACTTTGATCGTGCGCATTACCCGTTGGCGCTGGGTATCCAAAATGGTGATATCCCCTGAGCCACTGTTTGCGACATAAGCACGATTCCTGCGCGGGTGCAACGTTATTGC
>CAMCYV010000017.1 GCA_945885645.1 Bifidobacterium breve
CGGCTTCGCTGAGACACTTTTCTTCAACAACGCTGGAGAACTTGCCGAGGCGGCAACAAGCAACATTGTGATTGTTGTAGATGGGGAGGCGCTTACACCACCGTTGAATTCAGGGTGTTTACCAGGTATCACTCGTCAAGTGCTCCTTGAACTAGGGGTGATGAGAGAGGTCTCGATTGACGCAGAGACTCTGGGGAGAGCGAGCGCTGCCGCTTTAATCTCCAGTATTCGCGGAGTGCAACCAATTGTCCGAGTTGGTGAACGTCAACTGAATTCACTTGATGAAGTTTTGCAACATCTCACCGAGGTTTATGCAACTCGAGCCCTTCAGGACAAAGAAAACTGGGCGAAACTCCAGTAGGAGCTCCGCCCAGTTGATTTGGGTGAGTGTGTTTAACGACCCGTGTAGTTACGGGCTGTCTGGAATGGCAGCCATTGCCCGTTTACTCCGGGAGCATTTCCAATCACGGTGCAGGTTCCCTTGTTCTTAATTCTCAAGGTAACTGCTCCGGTGCTCGGGTAAAGAAGGGCGCAATGCTTCTTGCCACCCTTTTTGATTACCCAATTGATGTTTTGTCCTGCGTTGGTATCAGTTGCATTAGGTGACTCCAGTACCAAGGCTCGACCAGCTTTGTACGAACCCGAAGGAGGAGCTGCGATATTAGCCGTTTGAGTTCCCGGTACGAGATTTATGTTATAGGTGTAAGTCACACCCGAGTACCCATTGCCGCCAGGCGATACCGCTTTCATGACACAGTTGCCAGATCCTGAGTTCACCGAAAGTCTCAACCCGGATATTTGGCATGGGCCATTCTCACTGAGAGTTACAGGTGCACCGGATAGCGTGCTTGCTTGGAAGGCGAAATTGGATCCATTGCCCATGTTGTAACTGCCACCATTTGACCAGTTGCCCCAACCTGGCTGTACGAGAGTGATGACATCCGTTAACGTCGAGCCGCCTACTGTAACGACATCTGTGGTTGAACCGGATCCACCGTTATTTGTCGTGTAACTCGCACCAAGTGTCACAGTGCCAGGAGTCGTCGGCGTCCAAGGGAACGTAGCTCGTCCGTTCACAAGGGGAATCGATGCACTGATCCAAGCGCCATTGACATTGAAGCCCACAGAACCTTGGGTACTTGCTGGGTAAACGGTAGCAACCAAAGTAACCGGCGCACCCACACTCAAATTGGGCGGTGCTGTGAGTGAAATCGTGTTGCCCGAGGGTGTTGCGATAACCGCATCTTGTACGGATGTTGAAGCCGATGCTTGGCTTCCCGCCGCAGGAACGTAGGTTGCAACGAAGAGGAAGGTTCCTGCAGTTGTTGGTGTCCAGCGATAGTAGGCGAATGACTGTCCGGCACCTGGTCCAGCAGTGAGATTCATGAGGGCGTATTGAGCGCCGCTTGAATCGGTCAAACGAACTTGACCGGCCGGGGTGTACTGACTACCCCCACCACTTGTCACGGTGATGTTGATCGTTGTTGATTGACCGATGGTTGCAGTATTCGGGGCGCTAATGGTGGTTACGGTTGAAACGGCACCGCCAACTACTAATGGGACAGAATTCGAGATGAAGGCTTGTGTGCTCACATTCCACACCGACAGGGAAAGAGTTGCGGGTGTAGCGGGTGTTGTGAAATTGAAGTTCACACTCGAGTAGCCAACCCCTGTTGTGACGGATGACCAAACCTGTCCAGTGTTGTCCTGGAGTTGCAGCTGGCCCTCTGGCGGTGCGGTAAACACGAACGTTACGGACTGAGAGATATTGGCGGTCGAAGGACCGCTGAGTGTCGTGTCAGCGTGTGCTGCAGGGCTAGCGATGGCAATCGCCCCCGTAATCAGGGCCAAACTGGCCAGCACGCCTATGGTGCGGCGCAGTCGATGGGAAATGTTCATGTAGGTGCTCCTTTGGATGTGTTGAAAACACGGGTGGTGAATTTCTCAATGCTCACCACGGTAGACCCAAAGTCCGGCAAAGACCTGTATTCACACCCTGAATAAGGGGGGATTGTTGCCGATGAGCGGCCAAAAGCCCTGTATCGCACCCAAGTAGTACGGTTAGGTGCAGTTTCGGGCGATTGGCTCAGTGGTAGAGCACTCGCTTCACACGCGAGGGGTCACTGGTTCGAACCCAGTATCGCCCACCGAAGCCGTAGGCGTCGTGCCAACCGCTGAAGGGGCACCGTGCCTCTATTGGCATTGGTGTAGGAACTTGAACACCTTGCTCACAGCCCTTGCAGTCCTCGTAACGTTTTCAATAATCAGAAATACTAGCAGCGTCGTCAGATCTGACGACGCTGCTAGTATGCATCCTCGTTGCTGCTGTTATGCGTCGTCGCCGCTAGTGAATGTAGTGGTCATTTTGACCCCTCCCGGTTGGTGTCTCCAACCTCCTGTCAAAAGGCTATACAAATAGTTTGAAATGTCCAGACCAATGCCAGAGAAACTCAAGGTATTTTGAAACCATGCGTACATCGGACATGTGGCAGCCGCGCTCTCACATCATCCTCTGTAATGCCGGTGATCAGGAGCAGTCCTGATCCGCTCTTGATCAGCAGTCCATGCCACGACATCCATTTTTGCGTGAAAGGTATGCTGAGCGCTGTGACTTTTGACGTCAAGTCCAATTATTCACAGTCGCTGAAGGAGCCCCGTGCAGGTCACAGTTGTTGAAGGACTCGACTCGCGAATTGGTGACCTTCCTGCTGGTGCTAGCGCTGCCGAGTTGTTTCCCAAACAAAGCGGGATGATCGCCGCAGTTGTCAATGGGGTGATCGTTGACCTATTCGCGCCCCTGCATGAGGGTGACACGGTGTCAGGAGTTCACATTGGCAGCCCTGAAGGGCTGGCGATTTTGCGTCACTCTGCCGCTCACGTAGCCGCGCAGGCCACCCAGAAGTTGATTCCTACTGCCAAATTGGGAATAGGTCCACCCATCACCGATGGTTTCTATTATGAATTTGACGTGTCCGAGCCATTTAAGCCGGAAGATCTTGAAGCCATTGAAAAAGAGATGGTGAACATCATTAAGTCTCGGCAGCGATTTAGCCGACGAGTTGTGTCTCGTGATGAAGCTGTTATTGAACTCACGGGGGAGCCGTTCAAGTTGCGCTTGATTGGAGCAGATACAGGTGCTCAAGTTCTTGACCCCGATGTAATGGAAGTTGGAGGAACTGAACTCACAATTTATGACAATGTTGATGTAAAAACGGGTGAGACTTGTTGGAGTGATTTGTGCCGTGGACCTCACGTACCGGATACTTCTTATATTCCGCAAAACGCAATTAAGGTCATGAGATCCTCAGCCGCGTACTGGTTGGGAGATCAAAATCAGGAATCCATGCAGAGGCTTTATGGAACTGCCTGGCCAAGTAAGGAAGAACTGCGCGGTTATCTGGAGTTTTTATCCGAAGCCGAAAAGCGCGACCACCGCAAACTTGGTTCCGAATTGGATTTATTTTCATTCCCCGAAGAGGTCGGATCCGGGCTCGCTGTTTTCCATCCGAAAGGTGGAATCGTTCGTCGAGTCATGGAGGATTATTCCCGTCGGCGGCACGAAGAAGCAGGCTACGAATTTGTTAACACGCCTCACATCACTAAAGGTGCCTTATTCGAGAAATCAGGTCACCTGGACTGGTACTCGGACGGCATGTATCCACCGATGCACCTAGACGCGGAGTATCACCCCGATGGTCAGGTAAAGCGTCAAGGTGCTGACTACTACCTCAAGCCGATGAACTGCCCGATGCATAACCTAATTTTCTCGGCACGTGGACGCTCGTACCGAGAACTTCCATTGCGCCTCTTTGAGTTTGGAACTGTCTATCGGTATGAGAAATCAGGCGTCGTTCATGGCTTGACCCGCGCTCGAGGTTTCACCCAAGACGACGCCCATATTTATTGCACTCTGGAGCAACTGCTGGGAGAGCTGAATTCCTTGCTTGATTTTGTTCTGGGTTTGCTACGTGATTACGGTCTCTCGGACTTTTATCTCGAGTTGTCGACCAAGAACCCGGAAAAGTGTGTAGGCACCGATGAAGAATGGGAAGTAGCAACAGAGTTTCTTCGGTTGGCTGCCGAGAAACAAAACCTAGAATTGATACTCGACGAAGGCGGCGCTGCCTTTTATGGTCCGAAGATATCGGTTCAAGCCAAAGACGCCATTGGTCGAACCTGGCAAATGTCCACTATCCAGGTGGACTTTCAATTGCCACAGAGATTTGACTTGGAGTATCAAGGCTCCGACGGAACAAAACAGCGACCGATCATGGTGCACCGTGCACTATTCGGATCTATTGAGCGCTTTTTTGCCGTCTTGCTTGAGCATTACGCAGGCGCGTTTCCCCCGTGGCTGGCCCCCGTACAGGTTGTAGGAATTCCCATCTCTGATGCACACGTTGAATACCTCGAGGGGATCGCTGCGCAAATGCGTTCGCACGGGATCAGAATCGAAGTAGATTCATCCGATGACCGCATGCAGAAAAAGATTCGTAATGCCCAGAAGCAAAAGGTGCCGTTCATGTTGATTGCAGGCGACGATGATGTGGCTGCTGGGGCGGTTTCGTTTCGGTATCGAGATGGAACTCAGAAAAATGGCATTCCCATCGCTGATGCAATTGCTGAGATCGTTTCGGCGGTTGCCGATCGCGTACAGGTGTGATGTGACGCAGTCATGGGATCGGATTTACACGCCGCACCGGTTGGAGTATTTGCGCGGTGGTAACAACCCCGATGCCTGTCCATTTTGCGTCGCGCCAGAACTCGATGGATCTGGTGAACTGGACCTGATCGCTCATCGTGGGGAACTAGCCTATGTGGTTCTCAATCTCTACCCGTACAACGCAGGGCACTTGTTAATTTGCCCATATCGGCATGTTGCGGATTACACCGAGTTGACCGATGCCGAGCGCGATGAAATCGCCGTGCTCACTCAAGAAGCGATGGAAACTCTGCGTGCTATTTCTGGTGCACAGGGTTTTAATCTAGGGATGAACCAAGGTTCAATCTCGGGCGCGGGAATTGCCGGCCACCTTCATCAACATGTTGTTCCACGCTGGGGAGGGGATGCAAACTTTATGCCGGTCATTGGTGAGACAAAGGTACTTCCCCAGCTTCTTACTCAAACGCGTGATTTATTGTTAGAGGGTTGGATTTCGCGGAGCTGATCGTGCTGCCCGGGGGAATGTCTTGATCGGCCGAAATCTCAACTATTTCGCCAGCAAATGACGCCGCCTTTTTTGCTCCGCTAAGCGAGGTAATCTGGTTGATTTCAATCTTCACGCTGTCGGCAAAATAAGTACCAACGTTGAGTTCGCCTTGCCAAATACGTATTCGACCGCGTCCTATCGCCGAGGCGAGAAATTCGTGGCTGCGATCAGGTGTCGGCGTCCACGCATCACAATGTAATGAACATGCGAACTTGGCAAGTTCGCTCATACCAATTGAATCAGCGGTCGCAAAAACGGGAATAATCTCACGGCGAGCGGTTGCACTGAGGAGTTGTTCACGCAACTGCTCGGCAGACTCAAAACCATCCTCAAGAACTGAATGAATGAGTTTCTCGTCGATGCTGGTGACAACTACAGCATCGGTGAGTGCCTCGAGGTGTGCTTCGATCAAGTCGAAGTGTGCTTCTTCAAGTTCATGTTGAATCGACTCACCCCCCGGCCTCGAAATCCTTATCTCTAATTCGACTAGATCGAGAATTCCACCTACATCAGGCTCATCATTTGCTTGTGACTCCGCAAGTACGGGTAGCGTAAGAGCAACTGCATGATGCTGCTGATCCATCACACGCGAAATAACTGCGAGAGTTTCGTCAAAGTTTGATCGCGGGGAAGCCAGCCCGGTTACTGCAACCAATAGCGGATGGAGTTGTGAGACCTCCTGCGCTAATTTGATTGTTTCGCCATCAAGGCCTATCGAACTGTCGACGACCAGTAACGCAACATCGGCGCCCCAAGCCAAATAGGAACCGAGCTGGACTGGATCGAATAGCTCGGGTTCTGCGGCGATGGCGGTGAGTGTGGATATTTTCCCGAAAGTGATTGCCGGGTCAGCCTCATTGTTGCCGAAGTGATCCTGGGCAACAAAACTCTGGTGGTGGCTTATCTGTTGGGCCACTGCTCTGGCGAGATCTGAATCAGTCGCCAGCACTGCGATTGATGCATGGATTGGCACGGTCGGACGGTAGCATCATGTCAATGTTGAACAATCCCACAGCACGCCGAGCGGTGAGCGGACTGGTAGATCCGCCTGCAAGGTTGCTTTTACGCCTACGCGTTTCACCCGATGCAGTTACCCTCGTGGGCACGCTCGGGGCTGTCTCCTGTGCGATTCTGTTCATCGCACGTGGAAGCTTCGTGGTGGGGGTTCTAGGAGTGATTGTTTTCGCAGCCGCAGACCTACTCGACGGAACCATGGCCCGGATCAAGGGAACGAGCGGGCCCTGGGGCAACTTTTTGGATGCGTCATTAGACCGAGTCGCAGACGGAGCCATTTTTGGATCAGTTGCTTTTTGGGCAGCGAGTAACGATCAAATGTGGCTCACAGCGGGAGCGTTGATCGCACTTATTGCGGGCCAGGTCACGAGTTACACAAAAGCCCGGGCTGAAGCAGTGGGCGCCGATGCAAACGTGGGAATTGTTGAAAGGGCTGAGCGACTCATGGCGATCTTGGCTGCTCTCTTTCTTGCCGGTCTAGGAGTTCCATGGGTCTTGGACATTGTTGTGTGGGCTTTGGCCGTACTGGGTCTAGCCACAGTGATTCAACGAGTCATCCACGTTCGTAAGCAACTCAAGTCACGCTCTGAAAACCCGTAGTGATTCTTGATGACTAGTAAATTGGATGTCGCTGATTCAGTTACGAATTGGGCGTACGGCGCAGGTTGGGCGGCGACAAAGCGACTACCTGAGGGCGCTGCTCAACGAATGTTTCAAGTAGCAGCCGATATTCTGTGGCGGCAGGACGCCGGGGGTGTTGATCAACTGTCCAAGAACCTAGCGCGGGTCTGCCCGGACCTTGACTCACATGAATTGAAGGACCTCACCCGAAAAGGAATGCGAAGTTACATGCGCTACTGGTGTGAGGCATTTCGACTACCCACGATGTCTCCCGAGTACTTTTCGACCCAATTTCAATTGCGCGGGGTGGAGTTGCTCGACCAAGGGATGGAAGAGGGAAAAGGTGTTTTGATGATTCCCGGACACATGGCCAACTGGGATCTGGCTGGAGCTTGGGGGGCTCAAAGATATGGTCGCGTCACTACCGTTGCTGAACGCCTTAAGCCAGAAAAACTCTTTGATCAGTTCCTGCAATACCGCGAATCACTCGGTATGGAAGTGTTGCCCTTGGGTGATTCTGACGTCATGCGCAACCTTATTGAGAGATTGAAATCGGGCGGATTAGTTGCTCTATTAGGTGACCGTGACATATCGGGCCGAGGAATTCCGGTTGATTTCTTCGGTGAGGAGGCAGGTTTTCCTGCTGGGCCAGCGACTTTGGCGCTTCTCACTGGCGCTCCTTTGTATCCCGTCACAATGCATTTTGAAGGCCCAATCGCGGTTGGGGTAGTACATAATCGAGTTGAAGTGCCTGAATCGCTGCCCAAGGCTGAACGTGTGTCCCACATGACCCAACAGATTGCCCGGGCTTTTGAGATTGGTATTGCTGAGCACCCAGAGGATTGGCACATGCTGCAGAAGGTATGGCTTGCGGATCGGAAGCCACGTTGAGCATTAGACGAATTGGAATCGTATGTCCATATTCATGGGATGTGCCTGGGGGAGTCCGTAGCCATGTGGCTGATCTTGCATTGACATTGCAAAGTAAAGGCTATGAAGTAAGTGTCCTAGCGCCGGTAGAGGACCCCGATACGTTGCCCGATTACGTTTTTGACGGAGGTCGCCCGATTGCTGTCTCATATAACGGCGCTGTCGCAAGATTGAGTTTTGGTGTTCGGGCAACAAGACGTGTTCGTCAATGGATTCGTGAAGGCAATTTTGACATCGTGCATATTCACGAGCCCGTCGCCCCAAGTTCTTCGCTATTGACATGCTGGGCAGCGAGGGGTCCCTTGGTAGCAACATGGCATTCCTCCAATGAACGATCTCGCATTCTCTCCGCGGGTTATTACGTTGCCCAGACAGCAATGGAGAAAATCCGCGGGCGGATTGCGGTGAGTGAAGCGGCCCGAGAAACCCTTGTGCGCCATATTGGCGGGGATGCCGTATTGATTCCCAATGGAGTTCGCGTGGCTGAATTTCGGGATCAAGAAAGCGTGACGGTTGAGGGCACCCAAAAGATCTTGTTTCTGGGACGGATCGACGAGCCGCGCAAAGGACTTGAAGTGCTCCTACGAGCTATTCCACAAGTATTTTCGACGCTCGACCGTTGCCAATTGATCGTAGCCGGGCCCGGTGATCCAGCCGAGTTCCTAGAGTTTATTGACCCAAGTTGGGGTGATCGCGTGAAGTTTGTCGGCATCATTTCTGATGAAGAAAAACGACGAACCTTGAACCAAGCGGATCTGTATGTCGCTCCGCACATTGGCGGTGAGTCATTTGGAATCGTGCTGGCAGAGGCCATGGCGGCAGGAACGGCCGTAGTTGCATCTGATCTGCCGGCATTTAATCGAGTGTTGCAATCGGGCAAGGCCGGGAGAATCTTCCCGGTTGGTGACTCAGAAACGTTGGGAATGTCAATCATTGAGTTGTTGACTGATGTAGATCAGCGTCAGGCGCTAGTCGACGCCGGAAACATTCGAGTGATGGACTTTGATTGGGATCATGTTGTGCAAGATGTCATTGCTGTCTATGAAGCTGTACACACCGAAGGTGAAAAAGTGGAAGAGGATTTGCGGGGGCAGGTCGTCGGTAGGTTTGCAGGCAGATCAATTCGATCAAGCGAGGAGTAATCGTGGCTTTATGGATTTTCTTAGCCGTGGTCTTCGTTCTGCTCGGTGCCTATTTTATTCTCTACCTAGGGATGACAGCCGGAAGAATTGACCGCCTGCATCGTCGAATCGACATCGCGATGATTTCATTGGACTCCCACCTACTGCGTCGCTCCGGGGTGCTGCTGGAACTCGCATCAAGTGGTTTCTTGGATCCTGCTTCATCGGTCTTGATTTCTGAATCAGCTCACGCAGCACGTTTATCAACAGATCTGTCATCAACCCAACGTGATCGCGCAGAGTCTGAACTTACTTCGGCTCTAAACGCCGTTCTTGACACCGAGGAAATTGAGCTAATCCAGGGTGAAGTTGGAGGCCCTGAGATCCTTGAAGAATGTTTCGCCGCCTCCCGCAGGGCTGAACTTTCACGAAGATTTCTTAATGATGCAGTTCGGGCTTGCGTGCAATTGCGGCAGCAGCGATCCGCCCGATGGTTTCACCTTGCCGGGCATACTCCACTCCCTCAAACACGAGAGATATATGACCATCTCGAGATTTCGGTCCGCGGATAGATTGCCGGTTCCGCAGCTGGGCCGGTTGGGCCGGTATGGGTGGAAATGCTGAAGATGAAGCCTTCCCCTATCATGGGGCATCTCATAAGGCGGGTCGCCCCACGATGATCAATTTTTAAGGATGGCAAGTATGTCTAGTGAAATCAGCACCGGCACTAGCCGCGTAAAGCGTGGAATGGCCGAAATGCTCAAGGGTGGCGTGATCATGGATGTGGTCAACGTTGATCAAGCAAAAATAGCTGAAGATGCAGGGGCCGTAGCAGTAATGGCACTTGAGCGGGTTCCCGCGGACATTCGCGCCGAAGGTGGCGTAAGTCGTATGTCAGATCCAGACATGATTGATGCCATCAAGGCAGCAGTGAGCATTCCAGTTATGGCGAAGGTTCGAATAGGTCATTTCGCAGAAGCTCAAGTTTTGGAATCGCTCGGGGTTGACTACATTGACGAATCCGAGGTCTTATCACCCGCGGATTACGCAAATCACATTGATAAGTGGAAGTTCACTGTGCCATTCGTGTGCGGGGCAACCAACCTAGGTGAAGCACTGCGTCGACTGACCGAAGGTGCCGCGATGATTCGCTCTAAGGGCGAGGCCGGCACCGGTGATGTCTCAAACGCTGTCACTCATATGCGTAAGATTCGATCCGAGGTTTTACGGCTCTCATCAATGGCACCCGACGAACTCTTTGTCGCAGCAAAGGAATTACAGGCGCCATACGATCTTGTGGTTGAAGTAGCTCGAACGGGTTCGCTCCCAACAGTTCTCTTCACTGCTGGTGGCATTGCGACACCAGCCGACGCCGCACTCATGATGCAGTTGGGAGCTGACGGTGTTTTTGTTGGCAGCGGAATTTTCAAATCTGGCAACCCGGCCGAGCGCGCGAATGCGGTAGTGCAGGCAACAATGCACTACGACAATCCCGATGTTGTGGCAAAGGTCAGTCGCGGATTGGGTGAGGCAATGGTGGGCATCAACGTTGCGGATATTCCAGTTCATCACCGTCTTGAAGATCGTGGCTGGTAGGTCTTAGTGCAGCCGGTTCCCACAATTGGGGTGCTGGCCATTCAAGGTGGAGTTCGCGAGCATCTACGGGCCCTTGAGGCATCGGGGGTTAACTCCACTGCGGTGAAAACGCGTGAGCAACTCAGTAGGGTCGACGCGCTGGTCATTCCTGGCGGTGAATCCAGCACCATGGACAAGTTGGCGCGCACCTTCGAGTTGATGGAGCCACTGCGGGAAGCACGCGCGAGCGGGTTACCGATGTTCGGTTCGTGCGCCGGAATGATCATGTTGGCTGACCGGATTGTCGGCGCTATTGAAGGCCAAGAGTCAATAAGGGGCCTTGACATCTCGGTTGAACGTAACGCATTTGGTTCACAGTCCGAGTCCTTTGAGACCGGGATTGTTGTTCGGGGTATTCGGGAGCCAGATCGGCAATTTGAGGGCGTCTTCATCCGAGCCCCGTGGGTGCTTGAGGTGGGAGAGGCCACCGACGTAATTGCAAGGATTAGTTCTGGTCCCCACGAGGGTAGGATTGTTGGGGTGCGAAGTGAAACTTTAATGGCAACGTCATTTCACCCTGAATTAACCGCGGATCTTAGGGTCCATGAGTTGTTTGTAGAGATGGTGAGGAATTCATGAGTGGACATTCCAAATGGGCAACGACCAAACACAAAAAGGCGGTCATTGACGCCCGTCGCGGGAAACTCTTCGCCAAGCTGATTAAAAACATTGAGGTCGCGGCCCGCCAGGGAGGGGGAGACCTCGAAGGCAACCCCACGCTCTTTGACGCAGTTCAAAAGGCACGCAAGAACTCCGTGCCGTTGGACAATATCGAGCGGGCTGTCAAACGTGGGTCTGGCGCAGAAACAGGTGGAGCCGATTGGCAGACCATCATGTACGAAGGCTACGGGCCCGGTGGTGTGGCTGTACTCGTTGAATGCCTCACCGACAATCGCAACCGTGCGGCCTCTGAAGTTCGCGTTGCAATGACGCGCAATGGCGGCTCAATGGCTGATCCTGGAAGTGTCTCATATCTTTTCGGCCGTAAAGGGGTTGTTATTGTTAACAAAACCTCAGAAGGTCAGGAAGTTTCCGAGGATCAGATTCTTGATGCGGTCTTGGAGGTCGGCGCCCAGGAAGTCAATGATCACGGTGAATCGTTTGAAATTGTTTCGGAGGCGACCGATGTGGTGGCAGTGCGCAAGGCTTTACAGGGAGCCGGAATAGATTATGAATCTGCTGAGGCGACGTTCATGCCAAGCATGACCGTGCCCATGGATGAACAGGGTGCAATGCAACTTTTTCGCATGTTGGAGGCTCTCGAAGACAGCGACGATGTCCAAAACGTCTACGCGAACTTTGACGTATCCGATGAAATCATGGATGCGGTCGGATAGACATGGCGACGGATTCTGTTGGCAAGCAACTGAGAGGTTGGGATGCGGCAACCTTTCGAACGGCCAGCGGAGACCCAACAATGCGTTCCACAGTTGTTGCGATGGCAATCTTGGATTCGGCACCTGATTGGAAACGGCTTCGGGCGAGACTAGAGCGACTGACACTCTTTGTGCCTGAGCTCCGGATGCGTCCGCTCTATGGAGCAATCGGTTTCTCCGCCCCACGACTGAGCATTGATCCGGATTTTGATCTAGATTTTCATGTGCGTCGCTATCGACTTCCCGAAGGCGGCGGCTGGAATGACGTGTTGTCTGATGCCCGCCGAATAAGTTTGGGGGATTTCGATCACAATCGGCCGTTGTGGGAAGCAACACTCATTGAAGGTCTGCCTGATGGCCACAGCGCGTTCTTACTCAAGTTGCACCACTCAATTGCCGACGGCGCCGCAACGGTAATGATCGCGTTAACGCTCTTCGAATTCGGAACGGAAACGAATACCGACGAGCCCGAGCCGCCGGCAGCCCCAGTAGGTGTTGATGTCAGTTGGCAGGACCTACTCGTGGCAAATTCTTTGGACAACTTAGTGCGGGTTGCTGACGGCGCGAAAGGACTTTTCGGAACTGCGCTTCGCTTGGCAAAAGCGTCGCTAACGGACCCCGCTCTGGCGTATGAAAAGACCGTGGAAACGATCGGGTCCATAACCCGAGCGACGACGGTCTATGACGCCCCGCTCTCACCAATATTGACTGCGCGGGGCACCACGTACACATTTGGCACCTTGGAAATGTCATTTACTGATATTCGCAATGCCGCGAAGTCCCGTGATTTGAGTGTCAATGACGCATTCATGGCTGCCGTGATGACCGGAATGCAGTTATATCACGCTCGGCATGGCAGTAGCGCGGAGTCACTGCGCGTCAATGTCCCGATTTCTTTAAGAGGCGATGCCGGTGACCGCAGTGGTCAGGCTGCAAATGCTGTGGCAATTGCCCGATTCCCGATGCAGGTGGCCGGAAAGTCAACCCTTGAATTGATGCAGCAGGCACATGAGTTGGTAGACCAGTGGAGGCGCGAGCCAGCGATGCAACTGGCTGACCCGCTCGCTGAAGTCAGTTGGTTCGTTCCTGTGCCCATGCTGGCATCGGTAGCCCGAGCATCAGACATCACCACCAGCAATGTTCCTGGTCCACCCATTCCTATTTATCTCGCAGGAAGTCGCATGATTGCCGTTTACCCGCTGGTTGCCACAATCGGTGCGGCGGTGAATGTCACCATGGTGACATACGATTCAAAGGCGTTCATCGGTGTCTCTACCGACGATCGTGCAATCGGTGATCCTGCTGAATTAATGCATGATCTCCGCGCGGGCTTCCATGCGGTAACCCTTGCGGGCGATACTCTCTAAAGGCAGGAATTTAGGCCAGATTGGGTTTCACGGATTGGTTGCAGGCTGGCCCCGTTCAATGAGTGAAAGAGGATTTATGCGTGTTCTGGGGATTGATCCAGGGCTCACCCGATGCGGTGTCGCTGTGATTGATGGCACCCCCGGACGGCCCGTGCTGGCGCATTTTGTAGGAGTTATCACTACACCCGCGCAGAGCGACCTCTGCGATCGGTTAGCTACCCTGCATGCAGAGCTGTCGCTGATTATCGACAAATATTCTCCAGAAGTTATTGCTATTGAACGTGTTTTTAGCCAACAAAATGTTCGATCCGCAATGTCAACAGCACAGGCCGCCGGAATTGGATTACTCCTTGCTGGGCAACGCGGAATTCGAGTCGGGATGCACACCCCGACTGAAGTGAAGGCCGCTGTCACGGGCAATGGAAGAGCCGATAAGAATCAAGTAACGCTCATGGTTACGAGAATCGCGCAACTGAAAGTGGCACCAAAGCCGGCGGACGCAGCGGATGCACTCGCAATTGCAATCACTGCCGCATGGCGTGGAAGCGTCGAAGCTAAATATGAAGCTGCTCGAAAGGCTTATGCAAAGTGATCACATTCATCCGTGGTGAGGTCTGGAAGTCGGGACCTGATTTCGTGGTCGTCGACACGGGCGATCAAGGAGTTAAAGTCTTATGTCCGCCGGCTACAGCATTAAGCCTGCGCGTTGGTGATCCAGTTTTTCTTCACACGTCTTTAATTGTGCGTGAAGACTCATGGACTCTCTACGGCTTCGCTCAAGAGGACCAGTGCGCAATGTTTGATCTGGTCCAGACTGTCACGGGAATCGGGCCGCGGATTGCTTTGGGTGTTGTAGCCAGTCTTTCCCCATCTGACTTTTCTCACTCGATACTCTCCGACGACTTGGATTCGTTGATGTCCATCTCTGGAATTGGCAAAAAAGGTGCATCTCGTATGGTGCTTGAATTAAAAGACAAAGTGATCGCAAACGGAGGAAGCGCGACGACCGGCACTCGATCCAAACGAGCGCAAAGTTGGCGGGTGGCGGTCGGTGCCGGGCTGTCCTCCTTGGGGTGGACCACTCGTGAATCCGAAGCCGCAATGGACACGGTTGCCGAAAACTGTCCAGAGTTGGTTGCCCTTGAGGATCCCGATGTCGGCGAATTACTTAAAGCATCACTTCGGTCATTGGACCGCTCATGACTGAATCACTTGTTTTCGCTGAATCAAACGACGACGATTTCGAGGTTGAAGGTGCGCTGAGGCCTACAAGTTTGAAAGAGTTCATCGGTCAGGATCGAGTCAAATCACAATTGGGTTTGGTGTTAGAAGCAGCAAATCGGCGCGGAGGAGTGTGTGATCATGTGCTTCTCAGCGGTCCACCCGGTTTGGGTAAGACAACGCTAGCCACGATCATCGCCACTGAACTTGGCGCGCCTGTTCGTTTAACCTCTGGGCCAGCTTTGCAACACGCAGGTGATGTAGCTGCAGTTCTGTCGAGTTTGCAACCGGGTGAGGTCTTGTTTTTGGACGAGATTCACCGCACGGCCCGTGCAGCTGAGGAAATGCTCTATTTGGCCATGGAGGATTTTCGCGTTGATGTGATGGTCGGTAAAGGTCCTGGGGCAACAGCCATCCCCATTGATATTGCGCCATTCACTCTGGTGGGGGCCACAACCCGTGCCGGCATGCTTCCCTCACCGCTCAGAGACCGATTCGGTTTTACCGCGCACCTCGACTTTTATGAAAGTGCTGACTTGGCAACAATTATTGATCGGAGTGCGCGGCTTCTCGGGGTGGAATTGACGACAGAGGGCGCGGCCGAGTTGGCTGGACGTTGCCGAGGAACTCCCCGGATCGCTAATCGCTTGTTGCGCCGAGTGAGGGACTGGGCCCAAGTCCACGGCACTGGCGTGGTCGATCTCGATGCCGCACAAAAGGCTCTGGAACTCTATGAAGTCGACACGTTAGGACTTGACAGGATAGATCGGGCGATCCTTGACGTGCTGATCAACCGTTTTGATGGTGGGCCGGTGGGGCTGTCCACTTTGGCCGTTGCCGTGGCAGAAGAACCGGAGACGGTCGAGTCAGTTTGTGAACCCTTCCTGGTTCGACTCGGTCTGCTGGCCCGCACCCCCCGGGGCCGAGTTGCTACAGCTGCCGCTTGGAAACACTTGGGAGTGGTCGGGTCTCCAAAGGATGTCATGGGTCAGGAAAGTTTTGAATTGCCCCTGTAAAGCACGGATCGTGGGGGAGCAGGTAACCTTGGTCAACACATCACCATTAGGAGTTTCATGGATATCTTGAGCCTTGCCCCGATACTGCTGCTTGTTGTTGCTTTTTATTTCCTTCTCATTCGTCCCCAAAAGAATCGGCAAAAGAAGCACGCTGAAATGGTGAGTGCAGTAGCGCCAGGAACCGAGGTCATGACGACTGCCGGGATCTTTGGAACAGTCCGTGAAGTCAGTGATGAAGCGCTCAGTTTGGAGATTGCCCCAGGTACCGTGATTCGAATTCTTCCAGCCGCGGTATCAAAGGTTATCTACCCGACTCTTTCCCCCATGGATGACGCGGAGTAGATTTCCTATCTTGCGGTGGAGGGAACCTACACCCAGTTTTTGTCTGTAAGTTTGTTTGTACGCACCGGTACTAGGTGCGCCGATAAAGGAGCCACGTGGCAGTATCAGCAAAAGCGCGTCCTTGGCGCCTGTTATCACTACTGGTGGTTGTCCTCGTTGGGTTTAGTGTTTGGGCGCTCTTTCCGGGTACTGACAACACGATCAGGCTTGGGCTCGATCTTCAGGGTGGGACACAGGTAATTCTTATTCCTGAGGCGGTAACTGAGGGTGCTGAAATCACTGATGAGCAATTGGCGCAAACGGTTGAGATACTTCGTGCTCGAGTAAACGGATTAGGCGTTGCTGAGGCCGAGGTCACCACACAGGGCTCAGGTGATGGGGCCGCAATCGTTGTATCGGTTCCCGGCGTGAATCAGGATCGAATTGTTGAATTAGTTCAGCAAACTGCGCTACTTAATTTCCGACCCGTGTGGGACATTTACGCTCCGACCCCCGTGCCACCAGCCGAGGGTGCCGCGGCCGTTGTGGCGGTGCCACCTGTGCAGGCTGCGGAGAATTCGCCTGAGTTTCAGGGCGAGCTGGCAGCCTTGGACTGCGCGGATCCCACCGTTATCGCCGGTGGGACTCCCGATGACCCAGAAAAATGGCTAGGAACGTGTGAACAGACCGGCGCAAGTAAGTATTCATTGCAGCCAGCGTTTATTAAGGGAATAAATGTAACCAACGCAACTGCTGAACTTCCACAAAGTGGAGTCACGTGGGTGGTCACTCTGGAATTTGATTCTGAGGGTGCGTCAGCGTTGTCAGCTGCATCAACTGAGTTGAGTGCTCTTCCTGAGTGTGGCACCGGTGCGCAGCC
>CAMCYV010000018.1 GCA_945885645.1 Bifidobacterium breve
CCCTTATAGAGGCGGGTCACCACACCGTCGCGGTACTCGTTGACCTTGGGCATATCAATACCCTCAAATGTCGTTTTTACGCCGAAGTTTTCTGACTCACGGCTCGAGTCGGCCACTTCAGCCGCATGCAGCAAAGCCTTGGTGGGAATACAACCGCGGTGAAGACAGGTACCACCCAATTTGTCTTTATCTATGAGGATCACGGAAAGTCCGAGTTCAGCGGATCGAAGGGCACAGGCGTAGCCACCGCTACCGCCTCCAAGAATCAGCACGTCGGCAGAAGTCATGCTCCTATCATTCCACCAGCATGATCGTGCCGAGTACAGGGGCTAGAGGCAATTTAACGGTGCTTAGCTGGCACTGAGTTCGCGGGCGATTTGGACAAAAGTGCGAACTCCAGCCCCGGTTCCACCTTTGGGTGTGTAACCAAATGGGGCGCTGTCGTTGTAGGCCGGTCCGGCAACGTCAATGTGAACCCAGGGCTGGGTTTCGGGGACGAATTCCTGCAGGAAAACACCGGCGGAGAGCATTCCGGCCATTCCATCACCAATGTTGGCAATGTCGGCGGTCTCAGATTTGAGGGTTTCACGCAGGTCTGCCGGCAGCGGCATGCCCCACATCTCCTCGCCGGCAATTGCACTCGCTGCAATGACCTGATCGCGGGAGGAGTCCGTGTTGCTCATGACGCCTGCGATTCGTCGACCCAGAGCAATCATTTGCGCACCGGTCAATGTCGCAATATCGATTATCAGGTCAGGTTTTTCCAGAACACTCATTCCGATTGCGTCGGCCAAAACAAGGCGCCCTTCCGCATCCGTGTTGAGAACTTCAACCGTGGTGCCATCGAAAGTCGTCAAAATGTCACCGGGACGTTGCGCGGTCCCACTGGGCATGTTTTCAGCAGCGGCAACCCAGCCGGTTACTTTGATGGAGAGGCCAAGGCTCGCGATCGCCACCATCGCTGCGATGACAGAAGCAGAACCAGACATGTCGGCTTTCATTTCATCCATTTTGGATGCAGGCTTAATCGAAATGCCGCCAGTATCAAATGTGATGCCCTTACCGATCAATGACAGGTGTGCTTTCGCACCTCGAGGAGCGTAAGTCATCTTGATCAGTCGTGGGGGTCGCGATGAGCCAAGCCCAACTCCCAGAATTCCACCGCAGCCTGCGGCTGCGAGGGCTTTTTCGTCCCAGACCTTCACGGTCACGGGTAGCGACGCCAATGCTTTTTTGGCAGCATCGGCCAAGTGTGACGGCGCAAGGTCGTTGGGGGGAGTGTTGATGAGGTTGCGGGCAAGGTAAATCGAGGACGCAATCTGCTTTGCCTGGTTGAGCGCTGCTTTCATCTCGGAAGTTATTTGTCCCGGTATTGAAATAACAAAAGAGCCAACGCCTGTTGATGTTGGCTTGCTCTTGTATTCGGTGAAGGTGTAGGCGGCTAGTGCGCAGGCGATCACGGTCGCATCGACATGCTCGGGGGAGTGACCACCGGAAATTGCCACTTTCTTAGTCCCCGATAGGGCTCGTACTCCGTTACCAATCGCCTGTCGAAACTGTTCGAGGTCAAAACTCTTTCGGAAGTCACCGAGTCCAATGGCGACAAGGACCGGCGACTTTATCCCGGCCCCTGAGGCGAATTTAATTACTTCACCACTTTTACCGGTTCCACCTAGGTGCTCAATCTCAGTGGTGATGCGTTTTGCTTGAGCAGGTGTAAATCCATGAGCGACAAGTTCAACACTTTTGCCTTTGCCGGGCGTGGTGTTCACAATCAAGGCATCAGCAATTATGTCTTTAGGATGTGTCGCTGTCAGCGTGAAAGCTGGGAACGATGTTGCCGGTGTGGGCTCTTTACGGGCGGTCTTTGCTGTTTTTTTGGCGGCGGGCATGGTCAAAGTCTAGGCTGGCCGGTATGGCTACTCAGTCCGCGGACCTTTTGCACACGCCTTTGTTTTCACGCCACCAGGAATTGGGGGCAAAGTGTGCTGACTTCGGTGGTTGGGAAATGCCCATCGAGTATTCAGGCGCGGTTGCAGAACATGGAGCAGTACGTTCACGGGTGGGAATTTTTGATGTATCCCACATGGGAAAACTTCGAGTTACAGGTCCGGGAGCCATTGCCGCTCTGAACACGATCGTGGCAAGTGATCTGGCAAAAATAGGTAACGGGCAAGCCCAATACTCGATGTTGTGCAATGCACAGGGTGGAGTAGTTGATGACTTCATTATTTATCGCTTCACTGAAAACAACGTTTTCATAATTCCTAATGCGACAAATGCCAATGAAGTTTGTGAATCTCTTCGTCAACTACTTCCTGAAGGAATCACAGTTGAAAACTTGCATAATGAGTATGGGATTATTGCTATTCAGGGCCCACTCTCAATGAATGTCTTAGGGCGCATGGAACTCCCATTTGATTGCGATTACATGAATTGGATGCAGACTGACGTTGACGGTGAAACGGTGATCATCTGTCGAACCGGTTACACCGGAGAAATTGGCTTCGAGCTTGTTGCCCCGGTTGGGGTGCTGCAACAGCTTTGGGATCGCGCGATTATTGCCGCGGCAGCAGTGGACGGGATTCCCGCAGGCCTCGGTGCCAGAGACATTTTGCGCACCGAGATGGGCTACCCCTTACACGGACAAGACATCAGTCCAAGTATTACGCCGCTGGAGGCAAAGATTTCTTGGGCGGTTGGTTGGGATAAACCAGAGTTCATGGGAAGGGCAACCTTGCATTCATCCCGTGCACAGGGTGCAGCGCGTAAACGGGTAGCGCTAAAAGCGATTGGCCGTGGAATTCCGCGTGCTCACATGGACGTTTATAGCAATCAAGAGTTAAGCGACAAAGTCGGTCAGATCACCAGCGGTACTTTTTCACCAACATTGAAAGAGGGAATAGCGCTGGCGCTTGTTGACTCTGAGCACGCTAAGAATGAATCAATGTTCATTGACGTGCGCGGTAAAGCGCTGGAGTGCGCGAGCGTTGCCTTGCCGTTCATCTCGGCAAGCCCGAAATAAAGTCGAAACTCAGGTGAAGCGGGACAGAAGGTCGATGCTAATGTCGGTGCCAACGCCTTGATCATCACTTAGATCTAGGGGGATTCCAACTGGGATTCCCATTCGGTCAATGGCTTGGCCGACCGCGCGATCCGGTGATGTAGCGCCATTGCGCCACCAGCTACTCGCCTTCATGCTCATTCGGTGTGCGACCAGAGCCGCTGCCAATTCATGACTTGCACCCAGAATCACAGGGGTTTTTCGGGCGCTTGCGGCAAGAAGTGCACCAACTACGAAATCAATGGTGCCTGTTGAGTCGAGTTGTGCCAGATCGCGTGGATTTCCAAGTTTATCGCGATTGGCTCGCATCAGGTCAACAGTTTCCGCCAGTTGTTTCATCACCTGTTGGTCACTCATCTCAGGGCCCTGATGAGTGACCTGCCAGGCGTCTTTGCGGGTGAGCAGCCCCACTATTGCTCGGACAATAGCCGGATCAACCGCGGTGTTATTGTGAAATGAAAGAAGGGTAAACCCGGAATCAACAGCTGAATCAACACTGGCGATGCCCGAATCGAATCCACCGGGTGAAATAGCAATCTTTTTAGGTCGTAATTCTGAACCCCGCTCCAACCACCAGATGAGGAGTTCGGCCAATGAACCCGTTACCCGCTCAGGGACGCTAAAGGTCGTGTTAGGAATACACGACTCAATGCGGTCAACAAGGCCGGTGCTTTCACTCGCATTACTCACTGACTCAGGATATGCGCTGAGTTTCGATAAAAACGGTAGGTGCATCAAATGCGGCCTTACGTGACGCGCGTCTAAGCAGTTTCATAATCGGTGAGCCAACTAAAGCGATCAAAATTACGGTCAGGGCGGCGCGTGGTAGATCAAAGCCAAGCGAAGTCGTCAGACTGAACCTGATCCAAGACAAAAGGTTCTCACCGGCGCTTGCGCCAGGAGTGAACGTGATCTGCTCCGGAAGATTAAGCGAGAAGGGCCAAAACCAAAGATTCATGATGAAACCGAATGCGACGCAGGCCACTGCTGCGTATGCGCTAAGAATCACTAGTTCTCGTTTACCGCTTGCTTTAGGTAAAAGTCCGGCGCCGAGACCGACCCAGGCCGCCGCAAGCATTTGAAAGGGGAGCCATGGCCCAACGCCACCGGTAAACATTGCCGAGGCGAGTAGAGAAATTGATCCCAGCAAAAAGCCAAAACCGGGGCCCATAGCTCTCCCCGCCAAAATTAGAATTACCCAAATCGGTTCGATGCCGCCAAGTCCAGCACCGAGTGGACGCAAAACTGCTATCACCGCTGCAAGTGCGCCCAGTAGGGCAATCGTTTTCGCATCCAGGCCGCCATCACTGATCTGTGAAATTACGGTGACAAGCAGCAGCGGAATTATCAATGCAAAAAGCAGTGGTGTTTCGGTCGAGTTCATTACTAAAAATGAATCCGCCGGAGCCACAAATGGCCATAGGAAACTGATGACTCCGATAACAGTGATCGCGGCGATCGCAATTGCCGAGGGCTTACCTAACGGAACCGCACGCATCAGGCTAATTCCTGATTGAGTACATAAGCGATTTGCTCAACCGTGATCCAGCGATCGGGCGCCAGTACTTTTGACACTTGCGGAGCGAACATCGGGGAGTCGGTGATGACTGACTGAGTGGGTCCATTTGCGACAATCTCACCGTCGCCCATGATGACAACTCGGGTGGCAAGTTCTGCCACGAGTTCGACGTCGTGGGTTGCCATTAAAACAGTGTGACCGGCAGTTGCTAATCCACGCAAAACTTCCCCCAATTTTTTCTTGGTTGGGTAGTCCAAGCCACGCGTTGGCTCATCCAGTAATAGCAATGGAGGCTTAGCTGCAACGATTAAACATAATGCCAACAGCATTTGCTGTCCTTCGGACAGATCCCGTGGGTGGGTACCGTCTTGGACGTCAGGAGCCATCAAGGCCAAAAGTGCACGGGTTGTCCCCGGTGGGCAACCCGCATCGGTGTCAGAAGATTTACATTCGGCAGCAACGGTGAGCGATTCAAAAAGGTCATGTGGTTCCTGCGGGACAAATCCAACATGTCGAAGCAGGTCCTTCGCGGCAAGGGTGTGTGGGTCCACCCCGTTAACCTGAATAGTTCCTTTGGACTGATTCTTGAGACCAACAAGTGTTCGTAGCAATGTTGATTTGCCAGCCCCGTTACGACCCATGAGTGCTGTGATTTCCCCGGCATCCAAAACAAGGTCGACGCCTCGCAGAACTGTTCTTTTCCCATAGGAACAATGCACTTCTTTGATCTCAACTATTCGCGGACTTTGTATGGGTACGGCTTGAACTCTGGGTGAGTGGTTCGCAAGAAGGGCTCTCAGCGGTGGTGCGGCCCTGCGAGCGTCACGGATACTGATGGGTAACGGGTCCCAACCGGCAAGTCGACCAAGGTGAATTACCGGTGGCGCGATCGAGGAGGTTTGCATGAGTTCGCTGGGTGTTCCTGATCGAATTGATCCATTTTCCAAAAGTAAAATCGAGTCGCAATACTGCATGACTCTCTCGAGTCGGTGCTCAGCCAACACAACGGTGATTCCAAGGTCATGAACGAGTCGGTGCAATGCAGCGAGAACCTCTTCCGCCGCGCCAGGATCCAGAGCGGACGTGGGTTCGTCCAGTACCAAAACTTTTGGTTGTGCGGTCAACACGGAACCGATCGCAACTCGCTGTTGTTGCCCGCCGCTCAATGTGTGCAATGGACGGTTGCGCAACTCGGTAAGTCCCAGAAGATCCAAAATCTCCTCAACCCGGCGTCGCATTACGGGGGGATTAATTCCCAAACACTCCATTGAATACGCCAGTTCGTCTTCAACGAGATCTGTTACGAATCCCGAGACGGGATCTTGGGCCACAAAACCCACAAGATCTGCGAGTTCGCGTGGTTGGTTAACTTGGGTTGAGCGCCCGTTAACGCTGACACTTCCGGTGAAATGTCCTCCTGTGAAATGGGGAACCAACCCATTGATTGCCCGCAAGAAAGTTGTTTTTCCACTGCCCGTGGCCCCTAACAGCAATGCGAGCTCACCCGCAGGGATCTCCAGGTTGAGATCGCGCAACACGGGCTGGCTTTCTTCCGCGTACCGGAAGGTGACGTGCTGGAAACTAATCATGTGAGGGCCTCCGCACCTACTGGTTCATTCGTGTCAATGTCAAAAGCGGGTGGAGGGGGTGTTGTTATCGCAGGCGTGCAGGCAATTCCAAAGGCGAGAAGTCCCCACAATGGTAACGAGGGCCAAGTATTTAACTCCGGTCTCAGGATTAAAGCTTGGTCCGGTGAGATTCGCGCGACGAGAAAAACCCCCAACACCGCAACTCCGGCGATACTCACCAGCCATTCGGGCAAGGCCCACGTGTCGGGACGGTAAACGGTGCGAACTCGGGTGCGACCGGCCCGCCACAGTGTTACCCCGCCAAGAATGAGTCCAATAGACACAATGAGAATCGCTACTGAGGCGCTCGTGCCAGCGGTCAGTAAGGAATAAACCCCGATCAGCGCGAGCGAGAGTGAGGTCAACACAAGAGATATGGAGACGCGGCGCCCCAACGTGGTTTCCTTTTGATGCCGGCCGTAACCGCGGGAATCCATTGACTCAGCGAGAATGATGGACCGATCAAGTGCACCTGCAAGAACAGGGAGTCCAAGGGAGACAAAACCCTTTAAGCCCTTGGAGTTCCTGCCACGAAGTCTGCGCATTTCACGTATTCGTCCAGCATCGGTGGTCAGTTGTGGAATGAAAGTCAACGCAACAACAATGCTCACACCAAGCTCATATAAAGCGGTGGGAACCGCTTTTAGTAACCGGGTGGGTGAAGCCAGTGAGTTGGCGGCGCCAATCACAATTGCGATGGTGGCAAGTCGAAGCCCATCGTAAAACGCACCCAGAATTGCTTCAAGCGTTACCGAGCCACCTAATCGAAGCCCGCTCATCCAATCGGGAAACGAAACACCGGGGAGTTCGAATAAAACCGTCGTACCAAACCCAGCACCAAACACAATTTGAAACAAGACTCGAATCGTGATGATCATGGCGCCGAGGAATAGAAAGAATTCAAACGACTTACCCCAAGGTGCATCGGGTTTACGAGCAGCCACCACGATTACGGCAGCAGATATCAGCAACCCAAGCAAAAGTGGATTTGTCGTTTGCGATGCTGCCGCGGCTAGGCAAAGAGACCACAACCACCAAGCTCCTGGGTGAAGCCAACGGGAACTCATGACTTACTTCTTCGCCAAAAAAAGAATCCGGCAACTGCAAGCAACCCAATTACGAGGGCGCTTCCCAGCTGCGCCAAACTCGTTTGCCCAGAGGCTACTTCAGCATCCCGCGACACATCAGGTATCAGTTCCTGAGCTATGGGTTGAGCGGGAATCGAAGCAACATAGTCGGTCACGGGTGTCGCACACTCAACTGCGGGATAACCGGAAATGCCACAAACGAATCCATTGTCGGTCCGCAGTTCAACAACTGTTTTCAACAGGTCGTACCCATGTGCATCGAGTTTGCCGATCGCGCAGTAGGCGGTAGGTGAAGGTGGAACCTCTCCCTCCGGGGCGAGGGCCGGGTCACCGGAATCAATGACGATGGCAACGCGTTTTGTGCCAACTATCGGCAGCACATCACCGCAAGCACGTTCAAAGACCGCGCCGGGTAAATCCGCGGGTGGATTGCCGGCAACCGAGGGGCTTGTTACATCAAAGCGCCAAGCTTGAGCGCTGCCCCCGGGGGGGTTGGTGCTAGCGGAACCGACCGGCGAAAAGACCCACGAATCACCTTCTTGGGTCCAGAAAGTCCAGTATCTGTATTCAGCCGCATTCACATTCCCGGCCACGGACATGTAGAAGACGAGCGTTGCCCCGAGGGCAAGACTCACTTTCTGAATCAGTGGCCGGGATGCGATTGACATTTTCGAATTACTTCCGCATGCTGCTTGTGAGAGTTGTAACGAGATTCATTCCGCCAAACTTCTCTGGATTTGAATCGGTCGCCTGTGCCGACATGAGAAGCCAGCCGAGGGCGCTGGCATTCACCTTGTTGTCTTTGAGCACCCATGATTTTGCATTCTGTTTCAGTGCGGCAATCGCCTTGTCCACCGAAGCCTTGCCAATCTTCATGGTGTTAAAGCTGACGACTGTGGCTGCGGTACCTCCGAAGTCGGTGCCGTCATAGGGAAAAGAAGAAAGCACTCCGGTCTTTAGTTGCCCGCTGAGATAACTGGCCAGATTGTTCACTTTGTTTTTTCCACACTTGCGATTGGCTGCCAGTTGATTTGCTGGTTCTGCCGGTGTCATTGCTTCCAGACCAAATAGTGCTTGCGCCGACGCTGAGTTGTTTACACCGGAGTCACCGCTTTGGTATTTCGCCCCGCCACTTTGTGCACACGGTGTAACCGCAGCGAGCAGGTAGGTGCGGACTTGGCCAACTATTGCCGAGTTAACCCCAAGGCCAGACATGGCCGCGTAAGCCAATGCCGAGGAGTTTGTATCTGGGAGTGATCCAACCGAGGGAAACCAAGGGATTCCCGTTGTGCCGTTAGGCGCCTTGGCGCCGGCCTTTGTTAGCCAGTCCACAGCCTTTTTTGCCTGGCTTAATTTGCCAACGGAGTTCAAAGCCAATGCGGCGAGTGCGGTCGAGTTTGAATCGGGTCCAATGTAATTAACTGGATCAGATGGACCGCATGTGGTTCGAATGCTGACCCGGTAGGCCTGGTAACTGCCATCAAGGCACTGCTGTGAAACGAGCCAGTTAATGGCGGCAGCACTCGGTTCAACCCCAACTGAGACAAGGCCAAGAATTGCAAGTGACTGATCTGGGACTCCCGTGTAGGTGGGATCGGTTGAGCCGTAAAGACCAGCATCGGGTCCAGCGGCGCTGGCAGGGGTTGTGCCCAGGCTGAGAACAATGGTTGCGCTGAGCGCAACCGATAGAACTATCTTTCGGTAATTGATTTTCATGGTGCCCTTTCAGTGATTGGTCACTGGAAGACAGCCCGCGTAAATGCTCAATTAAAAACCCCATGCACAAATGTGCAAGGGGCGATCAAGCTTTCACTTGAGCGCTCGTCCCGTTACCTCGACGGATGACCGCTCGCAATTGCTAGGTGCTCCGACTTAACAGGTTTTAACCTGTCTTACGGTTGCGGGACAGCGCCGGAATTTCACCGAACTTTCCCTAGATTCAATCGCGACAATCTTTTCTTGTGTGCGTATAGCATCACGTCCCATGCTCCGTGTCAACATGAACGCGGTAATCCATTGTGTGACGTTGTCGATAAGCCTAGGCAGGATCCAAACTCATCGGCCCATAAACAACGCGATCACCGTCAAGGAGCGTGACTGCACTGATTCCCGCTGTGCGCAATTCTGGCCAGGTGTCAGAAACAAAAGCTTCTGCATCAATTTGACTGGGGAAAACCGAGGTAACGCACGGTTCAACGGGTGTGTTGATGAGTACACCGTCGTTATCAAAATACTGCCAGCTCCAAGACATTGGATCTCCTTAAGGTTGTTGGGGTGGAATTTACGGTCGTGATTCGGGTGAAACGGTTAACGCTGGATCAGTTTTCACGAGGTCTCCGAGTGCGTAGTCAATTGCGCTGAGAACATCTTCTGGCAATGTTAGCCCCGCAGCCTTCGCGTTTTCAGTGATTTGTTCAGGCCGGGATGCCCCCACGATTGCTGCAGAGACGTTTGGATTGCTTAACACCCACGCAATTGCCAGTTGCGACATGGTCAAATTCATATCCTGCGCGATTGGTTGTAGTTTCTCGACAGATTCGAGTACTTCTTCTCGCAACCAACCGTTGACGAAATCTGCGCCGCCAGATCTATCAGTTGCCCGGCTTCCCTCAGGTACCGCAGCGCCCTTCTTGTATTTTCCGGTCAGAACGCCTTGGGCAATGGGTGACCAAACTATCTGACCAATACCTAGTTCCTCGCTCACAGGAACTACTTCGGTTTCTATGACGCGCCACAACATGTTGTATTGCGGTTGATTGCTAACAATTCGATCAAAGCCCATGTCGTTAGCTATTCGAACTGCATCTCGGATTTGCACGGCGGTCCATTCGCTGACACCTACGTAGAGAACTTTTCCATGACGAACGAGGTCATCAAATGCGCGTAGTGTCTCCTCGAGCGGAGTTTCATAGTCGAATCTATGAGCTTGGTACAGATCAACATAATCTGTTTGCAATCTGCGCAGCGAACTTTCACAGGACTCCATAATGTGTTTGCGTGAGAGTCCGCGGTCATTGACGCCTGAGCCCGTAGGGAAATACACCTTGGTGAAAATTTCAAGACTTTCTCTACGCTGGCTCTTCAGGGCTTTGCCCATGACTTCTTCAGCTTTGGTCAATGCATAAACGTCGGCGGTGTCAAAGCTGGTGATTCCAGCGTCGAGTGCTGCCTGCATCGTTTTTATGGCGAGATCGTCGGTGACCTGTGAACCATGGGTGATCCAGTTGCCGTAGGTGATTTCACTAATCTTTAGACCACTGTGGCCCAAATGGCGAAACTCCATTGATCTACTGTTCCTTCTTTCGTCCACGTTGAACACGTGGTTTCGGCATGCGTAGTCTGCGATATTGCAGTGTGCGCATTAAGGCATAAAGAATTATTCCGCGACGATCTGATTTCTCGGGGAAGGTTTTTTTCGCGCGCCTGGTCAGTTGAATGATCAAGATTGAGGTGTCCACCACAATCAAAGCTGCCATCAAGAAAAAGCCAACTGAAACGAGTTGTTGAATTGAGGGGTTATTAATAAAGCCCAGAAGGAGAACAACAACCGCCATGAAAATGAAGTACTCCGCAACGGTGTAACGCCCATCGACGAAGTCCCGGACGAATGCTCGAACGGGTCCTTGATCTCGGGCCGGAAGGTACCGAGGGTCACCGGCGAGCATGCCTTGACGTTCGCGGGCCCGCGCTATTCGCCCGGCTTCTCGAGAGGCCTTTTTGCCTGCCTTAGTGTTGGACTGAGCACGAATTGTGGTCTTGCGAGCAGCCTCCGCCTCTTTGCGTGAGGGGGTGGGGCGCCCTTTGCCCGATTGGACCGAGTTGGATTCTTGGTCGGAAACGGCAGGGGTATCAACCGTCTTCTTGGGTATTCCAAACATGATGAGACCAGCGTAGCCCTATGCGCTTTAGCGCCCACGGGGAACTGTCGCTTACCCTAGGGGCACGGTATTCGAGCGAAATCGATTTCCGGCAACGAAGGGATTTCTCATGGGCTTGTGGTCACGTTTCAAACTTGTTTTCGCATCCAAAGCAAATAAGGCTCTCAATAAGGCGGAGGACCCACGTGAGGTTCTCGACTATTCCTATGAGAAGCAACTTGAGTTGTTACAAAAAGTCCGTCGAGGAGTTGCTGACGTTGCAACGAGTCGCAAGCGCATCGAGTTGCAGGTCCAAGGTTTAGCGAAGCAGGAAGTCAAACTTGAAGAGCAGGCTCGTGCCGCCTTGGCGGGTAACCGTGAAGACCTTGCCCGTGAAGCACTTGTTCGTCGCAGTGGTTTGCATACCCAGATCGCTGACCTTCAAACTCAATTGGCCGGGTTGCAGGAGCAGGAAGAAAAACTCATTATTGCCTCGACGCAACTACAGGCAAAAGTTGAAGCGTTCCGCACCCGCAAAGAAACCATCAAGGCAACCTACTCAGCAGCTGAGGCTCAAACAAAAATTACGGAAGCTTTCACCGGAATATCTTCGGAGCTCGGTGATGTTGGACTTGCCGTTCAACGCGCTGAAGATAAGACAGCTGAGATGCAAGCTCGCGCTGGAGCAATGGATGAATTGATGGCCTCCGGGGCACTCGACGACATCTCGGGAACCGGTAAAGACAACCTCACGAGAGAACTTGAGCGGATGGCGAGCGACTCTGAAGTTGAAGCGCAACTTGCTTCATTGAAAAATGAATTGGGATCGGCCGAAAAGAAGGCAATCGAAGACTAACGAAAAGGACGTAAATCACGTGTCGCGCTCAAGATATGAAAAAGATGCAGGGCTCGGCGCTCGAATGTTCGGGACGCTGTTTGGTCTTGGACTTCTCTATGTAGTCCTGGCTGCTGTCCTGGTCGCGGTTGGTTTAAACGCGATTTTCGTGTTGGTTCTCTCCGGTGCATTCCTATTTGGTCAATGGTGGTTCTCGGACACGCTTTCAATGAAGGCTATGCGGGCGGTCGAGGTAACACCCGAGCAAGCACCATTGGTTCATGCGATCGTGGATCGCATTTGTGCATTGGCCGACATGAAGAAACCGCGGGTGGGCATCTCAGACAGCCCTGTACCCAATGCTTTTGCAACCGGTCGTAGCCCTAATCGAAGTGTTGTCGTCGTCACCACTGGGATTCTCAAACAACTCAATGAAGAGGAACTTGAAGCAGTGATAGCCCACGAGCTGTCCCACGTTGCGCACCGCGATGTCACCGTGATGACGATTGCGTCTTTTACATCGATTCTCGCTGGATTCATTACGCGTAGCGCTATGTGGGGATCCATGATGCGTGATCGCAGGGATCAGAACGCTGCCGTTGTCTTTATGGCTGTTATGGCCGTGAGTGCGATTGTCTACGCCATTTCATTTCTTCTCATCCGCGCTCTGTCGCGTTATCGCGAGCTTGGCGCTGACCGGGGGGCCGCACTGCTCACGGGTAAGCCAAGTGCGTTAGCCAGTGCTTTGGTCAAAATCAGCGGTGGGATGAACGCGATACCGGATCAAGATCTTCGGGCCATGGAGCCGGTCAGCGCGATTGCCTTTGCGCCCGCATTCAAAGGTGGAAAAGGCCTTGGAACGGAGGCAATCTTTGCTACTCATCCTTCACTTGAAAAGCGCCTTGAACAGCTTGCCAAGATCTCAGCCCAACTTGGTGAGCGCTAGACGGTGGGTTTTCTTGATGCTATTCGTGGGCGTAAAGAACCAGCGCGCCCCAATCTGGACGCCCTTTTTGCATTGCCCTCTGCGGTGATCACCCTTGATATTGACTTGGGTCTCACCCCAACGGGTACTGGCTCGGTTTGCTTTCGCGCACCTGAAGGAAAAGCGTTCGCCGACCTCGAGGCGGAAGTACGTGAACTACTTGACGCTGATGGTGGGCCAAAGGTAGAGGCCAGCGCCGACGAATTTGGATTCGACTGGTTCACGATTCGCACGGAGCCGCCGGACATTTCAACCGCGGTCACCGATATTCATGCGGTGAACACTTCTTTGGTTCATGCTGGATTTGGACCACAATTATTGTGTTCACTTTTCCCGTTTTTCGACAAGGACGGGAATTCAGGTGCACTCATTTACCTATACAAACGGGGGACGTTTTACCCCTTCGTACCAAAACCGAATGCCCAAGATAAAACCCGTAACAATATTCTAGAATTGCAGATCCGGGACAAACTTGTGGGAGAGCTACCCATGGAGATGGATACCACCCGTTGGTTTGCCCTGTGGGATGCACCGGGAATTCTTCCCCAGCCATAGAAAAGCTGTCGGTTTCGCTGAACCGCCATATTCAGTCAAAAAGTATATAGTTGATTTTTAGGAAAAATCGGACGTCTTCGGCGATTCGTATTGCGCTCAGTGTCAAAAGGAGAACAATTTGTCCGGATCGGTCAAATGGTTGGTTCATTTAAAGATCAAAGTTTAGAGATTGTGTTTCACGCTTAAGTGCCTGACAAAGTGTCAGCCTATAGAAGGAGGATCCTGTGCCTGGAGTTCTCGAACTCTCATACGGACAATTTTCAACGGTGTACAACAGTATCTCGTTTGCACTCGCATCAATGCTTGCTACCTTCGTATTTTTGTTGGTCGTCATGCCACGCGTTCTTCCGCGGTACCGACAGGCGCTCGCGGTCTCCGCGATCGTGTGTTTGATTGCGGCATACCACTACTGGAGGATTTTCAACTCCTTCACCGACGCATACGTCGCAGTAGGCGAAGGAACTCCATCAGTTGATGGCGTCGAGCAGACTTACGAGCTCGTCAACGGCGAAGGCTTCAACGAGGGCTATCGCTACATCGACTGGTTGCTCACGGTCCCACTGTTGCTCTTCGAAGCAATTGCCGTTCTGGCACTCGCACGCATGGTCCGTCGCAACCTCATGATGAAGCTGATCCCAGCCGCATTCCTGATGATCGCGCTCGGCTACCCAGGCGAAATCTCAGCCGACAACATGACCCGCGGTATCTGGGGCGCTTTGTCCTCGATCCCATTCGCGTACATTCTTTATGTGCTCTGGGTCGAACTGGGCAAGTCCATGGTCACGCAGCCAGAGCAAGTCCGCAAGGACCTCAATGGCCTACGCCTGCTCCTCCTTGCGACGTGGGGCGTTTACCCAATTGCGTACCTGTTGCCACAGCTGGGTATCGACGGAGCAGATTCATTCGTCGGTCGCCAGATTGGTTACTCGGTCGCCGACGTTCTGGCCAAGTGCCTCTTCGGTTTGTTGATCTACAAGATCGCACGCGAGAAGAGCTTCGCAGACGACGATGCATTTGCAGCTCAAGAAATCAAGGAAGCACCATCTTCTGCAGGGAAGACCGCCTCCTACTAGCCCCAAATAGTTATCAGCTTTGTGGCCGCGAGGAGTGAAAACTCCTCGCGGCCTCATTGTTTTGTTTTCAGGCGTACCATCTATTTATGACACAAGAGCAGCCGTACACGGTTAAACGCACAATTGGCGACCTTGAGATCCGGGATTATCCGGCCAGCGTTCACGCCCAAATGACACTCACCGGCAGTGCCAACACGGTTGGTAACAAAGCTTTCGGATCACTTGTTGGTTACATCTCGAGCAACAAGATCGCAATGACCTCGCCGGTAATCCAAGAACGCAATGAAGACCAGTGGAATGTTTCCTTCGTGATGCCAGTCGGCATGAACGCCTCGCAGATGCCGCAGCCTACAAATAGTGAATTGATAATTCGCGAAGTACCCGCACACCTTGCCGGGGCCACAACCTGGTCGGGTAGTTGGAAGTACGCCGAGGTTGAAAAACGCGGTGAGGAAATGGTCAAGCAATTGGCTGACCTTGGCTACCGAGTAATTGGCGAGCCTCGCTGGGCTCGTTACGACCCACCGTGGAAACCGTGGTTCATGCGCCGCAATGAAGTAATCGTTCCTATTGTTGAGGACTAATCCAGAATAGGAGTCGAACTTGGCAAAGCAAGCATGCGATCCAGTGCGATTTTCGCCCAATGCGCGGTGTCAGGATCAACGCTTATTTGGTTGATCACGTTGCCGCCGGCAAGTGATTCCAGCGAATACACCAGGTGGGGAAGGTCGATTCGATTCATGGTTGAGCAGAAACATACGGTCTTGTCCAGGTAGGTGATCGATTTGTCTGGGTTGGCAAGTGCTAGTCGTTTCACCAAATTCAGTTCTGTTCCAATCGCCCACGCAGATCCGGCGGGAGCATTTTCAATTGCAGTGATGATTTTTTCGGTGGATCCGACCTGATCTGCTTTTTCCACAACCTCGTAGGTGCACTCTGGGTGCACGATTACGGTCACGCCGGGAACTTCGGAGCGAACACGGTCAACGCATTCAGGGGTGAAACGCCCGTGAACACTGCAGTGTCCTTTCCATAAAATCATTTTGGCGTTCTGTAGCTCCTCAACGGTGAGGCCCCCACTGGGTTTGCGGGGGTTAAACACAACGCAGTCCTCAAGGCTTAAACCCAACTCGCGCACAGCAGTATTTCGACCCAAGTGCTGATCGGGCATGAAAAGAACTTTTTCGCCCCGCTCAAACGCCCATTCAAGGCTGCGCTTTGCGTTACTCGATGTGCAAATAGACCCGCCGTGCTTGCCGGTGAACGCTTTGATTGCAGCCGTTGAGTTCATGTAGGTAATGGGAATCGTGACAGCGGCAACGCCAGCCGCTTCAAGGTCGGCCCAACACTGTTCCACCTGACTGATCTCTGCCATATCGGCCATCGAGCAACCCGCGGCAAGGTCAGGAAGGATGACCTTCTGGTTGTCTGCGGTCAAAATGTCGGCGCTTTCAGCCATGAAGTGGACACCGCAAAAAACGATGAATTCGGCATCGGGCTTATCGGCCGCTTTTTGTGCGAGCTTGAATGAGTCACCGGTGACATCAGCAAATTGAATTACTTCATCGCGCTGGTAGTGGTGACCGAGGATAAAAACTCGCCCACCCAATGCGTCTTTGGCAGCTTGGGCTCGAGCTACTAAATCTGGATCAGATGCCGGCGGAAGATCACCCGGGCATTCGACGCCTCGCTCACTATCTGGATCGGCAGAGTTGCCCAGCAAAAGTAAGGCAAGGGGGCTCGGAGTGGGATCAACGAAGGCTTGAACCATTTGATAATTGTCCCTCGGCCTGCGTTTCGCGCCACACGGGGTTGCGCTCAGCGTGAAATGGCCGGCCAACAACGGGTGGCATCTAGCGCAATGGGCTCTCGTGCCTTACCCTAGTGGTATTAAAGCGAACCATAATCGCAAATAATCCGTGAAAGAGGTTTGAATCATGTCAACTGAAACTGCAGTTGAAACCCCCGTCACCGACGGCATCCAACTCAGCGGTCCAGCCGCAGACAAGGTCAGAATCCTCCTTGAATCGGAAGGCCGCGACGACCTCGCGCTTCGCATAGCAGTTCAGCCGGGCGGTTGCTCCGGGCTTCG